>JAUVOA010000303.1 GCA_030599445.1 Atribacterota bacterium
AGGAATCCTTGACCCAAACACATTACCTATCCTAACTTCACAATGAACCGGACCACCTCTCTGAGCCATTCCTACTTCTTTAAAAAATTTGACTTTCTCGCCTTTTTTTAATCCATAATCAGCAATAATTTGCCCTAATCTTATTACTCCCTGTCCACCTACTCCGATTAAATAAAAATTACTTTCCATCTTTTATCACCTCTATCGCCCCTGCAGGACAAGTAAATTCACATAATCCGCAGCCAAAACAGGTTGAAGTAATTTCTATATAGGCTTTACTATTGGCATCTTTAGGATGAAATACCATCGCCGGACAGGCCAAAGAACTTAAGCATATCCTACAGCCGGTACATTTATCTATATTTATTTTGCGCTGGGGGAATTTAACCTCTCTTCTTTTAGCCTGAAGAGCACACTCTCGACGAGAAACTACTACCGAAACCCCCGGATATTCTATCGCTTTCATTATTGCGTCTGTTGCTTTTTCACTCTGATAGGGATCAATTATCTTAATATCCTCTATCCCGCAACCTCGACAAATTTCAACAATATCTATTCTTTTAGTACTGCTCCCGTCTAAATTAATAGTTCCCGGGTTTTCTTCAAAACCGGTCATGGCAGTCCAGCCGTTATCTAAAATAATTACCGTCAAGGGAACCTTCTGATATACAGCATTGATAAGAGGGGGAATACCGGCATGGAAAAAAGTAGAATCTCCTATAGTAGCTATCACTGGTTTTTTAATTCCCGCCCATTTAAAACCCTGGGCTAATCCTATACTCGCTCCCATAGCCACTTCAGTCCAACAACTCTCAAAAGGTTTACTTATACCTAAAATGGTACACCCTATATCCCCGGTAATAATAATTTCATTTTTTTTATATTTTAAATTCTTAATCGCCTTATTCAAGGCAAAATAAGTTCCCCGGTGAGGGCAACCTATACAAAAAGAAGTGGGACGTTTGACTTCTAATTCTTTAGCTTTCTCTAAAATTTTAGGATCCTGCCCGGATTCAAATTTTGTTTTTAAAAGAATTTCCAGGGCATTTTTTATCTTCTTAAAAGAATAATTCCCGATTGAAGAAAGGGTTTTATCAAATTTTCCTAAAATTTCAACTTTCTTGTTTAAAGGATAGGCAATCCTTATCACTTCCGCTTCTACAAGAGGATCTAATTCTTCCAAGACAAGCACCCTATCTACTTTCTCTAAAAACTTTTTCATCCTCTCTTCAGGCAAGGGATGTACTATACCTGTCTTTAACCAGGATAGTTTCAAATTATATTTTTTTAAGGCCTCTTTAAAATTTCCTTCCACCGCTCCGGCATAAATTACTCCCTGTTTACTGCTATTCTCAAAATGTGTTTCATTCACTTTTATCCCGGATTCAGTAATATAAGAATCGCTAATTTTAGAAGCTTTGGCCAATCTGCCAAGGGCATCCTGATGTTGAGCCATACACCAGGCAGCACTTGCCTTAGTATATTTTGCTATATCCCGTTCGAAATGCGCTTCTCTTTTTTCTAATTTCAATTTTTTACCTATTTCAACATTAGAAGCAACATGGGAGATATCGGTAGTTGATCTTAAAAAAATAGGCCCGCCGATTTTCTCTGAAATCTCAAAGGCAAGTTTCACATAATCTAA
This sequence comes from Atribacterota bacterium, assembly GCA_030599445.1. Lineage (GTDB taxonomy): Bacteria > Atribacterota > Phoenicimicrobiia > Phoenicimicrobiales > Phoenicimicrobiaceae > Sediminicultor. The sequence goes on from JAUVOA010000303.1 coordinate 1,646, forward strand.
ACACTCCTGCTGGGAAGCAAGGTCGAGCATGGGAACCACCATCGATTTAGCATAATAGCGGGAATCCTCTTCGGGCATGCCGGCACTTACTCCAGGATCATCAGCTACAAATACAACTAACCCCCCGGTGCAGCCACTGTAAGCGATAGAAGCCAAAGAATCGGCAGCTACATTCACTCCCGACATCTTCATGGTGACCAGGGCTCTTTTCCCAGCCCAGGCAGCGGCGGCAGCAATTTCAAAAGCAACCTTCTCGTTTGTACTCCACTCTATATGAATCCCCAATTCTTCTTTTTGAGGCAGCAAAGTCAAGATTACTTCTGTTGAAGGAGTGCCCGGATATCCGCAGACCACTTCTACTCCTGATTCGATTACTCCCTCGGCAACAGCCTCATTACCGGTTAATAACTTTTTCAAATTTATTCCTCCTCGAGAAGGGGAAGAGTAATTGAAGCAGTAGGTAAAACTAATATTTTTGCTTCATCCCTATAATTTTTTAAAACATCGTTTAAAACGGATTGGGCTGATTTAGCTGGTAACATTCCCATTTCCATTATATCTTTGTCTTCTATTCCTTCTGATATCAAATAAATTTTTGCTTTTTCTTTACACTTTGCTATCAAATATGAAATGACTCCCGAAACCACATTCTTTTCTTTGTGAGCCTTAATGCTCTTAATAATATCTTCAGGAGTCTTTTCTTTAAGAAAATCCACAAAATCTTTACCCCCTATTCCTTCGTAACAGGGAGAAAGCATAATAATAGTACTTTTTTCTTTAATTATATGACCTATAGCCTCTAAAGTCTTGGAAGCTTGATGAAAATTAACATCCATAGGATAACTGCTGGCAAGGATTATATCTGCTTTTTCCGGAATTTTAACTCCATAGATATCATTACATACCTTTACTCCGACTTGATGAGCCATAGCAGGGTCACCGGCAAGGACTTTAACTATCTCATTTTTCACATTCATAACCGTGTTTACTATCATATCTAAACCAATCATCTTAGCCGCCTATTCCATTTCTTCCCGAACAGGATTACCTTCTATTTTCCCCAAGGCAGCCTCTCCTGTTTCTACATAAAGATGATTATGACCAATGGC
>JAUVOA010000097.1 GCA_030599445.1 Atribacterota bacterium
AAGAAATGTATATATGGCAGAAAAAGGTAAAGCGGTAACCAGAAGGGCACTAACCTGTATAGGAGAAGTAAAAAAACCGAGTATCATAATTGCACGAATTGGTACTTCTTTCCGGGAAATCATAAATCTTTGTGAACCTACAATAGAAGATTTTGTAGTCATTGTGGGGGGACCTATGATGGGCAAGGTAATCTTTGATCTTGATACGCCAGTAATTAAAACTATCACCGGAATTCTGGTTTTACCGAGGGATCATCCCTTGGTTTTAAAGAAGACCTTACGAATTGAATATATTATCAAGCAAAGCAAGGCTGCCTGCTGTCAATGCAGTTATTGTACCGACTTATGTCCTCGTTATTTGTTAGGTCATGAGCTTTATCCCCATAAGATTATGAGGCAGATAAACTTTGGTCTTGATCTTCCCTACGAAATAATTCAAAATGCTTTTCTATGTAGTGAGTGTGGGCTTTGCGAGGTATTCGCCTGTCCGATGGAATTATCTCCCCGCATTATAAATCAAAAAATTAAGGAAAATCTTCTGGCAGCCGGTTATCAACCCAAGTTTTCTGGCAAAGAAGAAAATCCAAGAGAGATGAAAGAATATAGAAATATCCCCAGTTCGAGGATTAAAAATCGCTTGAGATTAAATAAGTATGATGAAAACGGCCGACGCCCATTACCGGTAATGGAAACTAATCCCGATCAAGTGGAGATTTTACTCAAACAACATACGGGTGTTACTTCGAAACCTGTAGTGAAAATTGATGAACAAGTAAATGAGGGTGATCTTATTGCAGAAATTCCCAAGGGAAAATTGGGTGCACGGTTACACTCCAGCATTAAAGGAAAAATAACTTATATTGACGAGGAAAGGATTATTATTAAAAAATAATAATGAAAGATAGGTAAGATATGGATATAATCGTTCTTGGAGTATTAGAATTTAATAGCATAGCAGTAGGAATAAAGGCTTTAGACGGTATAGTAAAAGCTGCCTCGGTGAAAGTAATAGATGCGAGGACGATTTGTCCGGGAAAATTTGTAATTCTTTTTAGCGGTGATGTGGCAGCAGTCGATGCTTCTCTTACTGCTGGCAAAGAAATTGGAGAAGGTTACATAGTTGACGAATTATTTATTCCCAATTTACATTCTCAGATTATTCCGGCAATTATCGGTACGGTTGAATGTAAAATTTGGGATGCTTTGGCCGTAGTAGAGTCTTTTTCGGTAGTTGCCAGTATTGAAGCTGCCGATATAGCTGCCAAGACCGCCAATATTTTAATTAACGAGATTAGATTGGCTGTGGGGATGGGTGGTAAATCTTATATTAAAATGATAGGGAATATAGACGAGGTGGAAGCTGCAGTTAAAGCAGCAGTAAAGGTTATAGGTGATAAAGGTCTGCTTTGCAAAGAGGTCATTATTCCCAACCCCCATCCGGAAATTAAACCTTATTTTATTTATTAAAGATAAAACAGAAATTTACACATAGGTGGTAAATTATGGAAATAAACGAAAAAGATTTAAAATTAATAATTGAAAGTGTGCTTAATAAATTAGAAAGTACTAAAAGTGATAAAAAAATATTAGATAGTTCATTAAATAGACCTTCTTTGGGGCAGGATGGTATTTTTGAAGAAATAAATGCTGCTGTTGATGCTGCTGAAGCTGCTCATACCGAGTTGGTGAAATTAACTCTCGAAAAGCGAAGAGAGATAATCCGGAGCATACGCAAAATAATTATGAGCAACCTGGAAGAAATTTCTAAATTAGCCGTAGAGGAAACAACCTTTGGCAGAGTGGAAGATAAGGTTGAAAAAAATAGATTGGCTGCTTTAAAAACTCCGGGGGTAGAAGATCTCGAACCTACAGCTTATTCCGATGATAATGGAATGACCTTGATGGAACGGGCAGCTTACGGGGTTATCGGTTCTATTATCCCCTCTACCAACCCTACTTCTACAGTTATTAATAATGGAATTAGCATGATTGCCGGTGGGAATTCGGTGGTTTTTAATCCTCATCCTATGGCTAAAAAAAGTTCCTGCTTTACTGTTTCCTTGATCAATCAGGCGATTGTAAAAGCCGGTGGTCCTCCCAATGTTTTGTGTGCCATTGCTAATCCAACTATCGATTCAGCCCAAACTTTAATGAAACATCCTAAAATTAGGTTATTGGTAGTAACCGGTGGTCCGGCGGTAGTTAAGACAGCCATGAACAGTGACAAGAAAGTAATTGCTGCTGGACCCGGAAATCCTCCCTGTGTTGTTGATGAAACAGCTGATCTGGTTAAAGCCGGCCGCGATATTGTGAACGGAGCGGGATTTGATAATAATATTGTCTGTATATGTGAGAAGGAAATTTTAGTTGTTTCCCAAATTGCGGATAAATTAAAAGAAGAGATGATAAAAAATGGTGCTTATGAACTGAAAGGTGAGCAGATTGAAAAGGTTACTAAATTGGTAATTGCAGACCCGGGAAAGCCCGGCCATGAAGGAGCTTCGAACAAAGAATACGTAGGGAAAGATGCCAGTGTAATTGCGCGAGATATCGGGTTAGACATTTCTAATCAAACCAAAATATTACTTTGTGAAGTGGACCGTTATCATCCATTAGTCTGGACCGAACAGCTATTACCGGTGATTCCTCTGGTTCGCTTTAACAATGTTGATGAAGCCATAGATTTTGCCGTGCAGTGTGAGCATAATTTTAGACATACTGCTTCTATTCATTCCCGGAATATTGCTAAACTTTCCAAGATGGCCCAATTAATAAATTGTTCTCTTTTTATAAAAAATGGACCAAATTATAGTGGTTTGGGGTTCGGGGGAGCCGGCTATACTTCTTTTACTATTGCTACTCCTACCGGAGAAGGATTAACCCGAGCAAGAACTTTTACCCGGGAAAGACGTTGTGTTCTGGTAGGTTATTTTAGAATTGTCTAAAAATAATTTTATTTTTATGAGCTGGAGATTTGGAGGTTAAAAATGAAACTGGGAAAAGTGATTGGTAATGTTATTTGTACTCAAAAAATAGATTCTTTTCAGGGTATAAAACTATTATTAGTACAGCCTCTTAATGAAAAATTAGAAGAAATTGGTGATCCTGTAGTGGCTTGCGATACGGTTCAGGCAGGCACAAATGATATTGTTTTTTATGAAGGCGGCAGAGAGGCGGCTTTGGGACTTAAAAATTGGTTTAATCCCTCTGATCTGACTATTATGGGTATAGTTGATCAGGTAAATATTGGAGAGTAATTATGATTTTAGGTAAGATAATCGGTAATGTAGTTTCAACTATAAAGCTTCCGGTTTATCAAGGATATAAGATTTTAATCGTTCAACCTGTGAATGATAAAGAAGAGCCACAAGGTAAAAGTATTTTGGCTTTGGACACTGTTCAGGCAGGGGTGGGAGATACGGTCTTGGTAATTGATGAAGGGAACTCTTCTCGTTTGATTATGAATAATTCGACTGCCCCGGTTAGAACAATGATTGTAGGAATTGTCGATGCAATTAAATAAAGTTAAGAATAAGGTTAAAAGAAATGACTGATAATATAAATAGAATAAAAATTATCCGGAATGTGGTTAGTGGATTATATTCTGCCACTACCCCTGAAAAAGTCCAACCTGCTCCCAATAATGTTCGGGATAAAGTGGGGTGTGTTGCTATTGGTTCAGATCATGGTGGATTTGAGGTCAAAGAAATTATTAGAGATTATTTGCGCACTATCGGGTATCGGGTTACAGATGTCGGAACTTCTAGTAAAGATAGTGTGGATTATCCTGATTTTGCCCTTAAAGTGGCCAAGAAGGTGGCCAGCGGGGAATGCGAAAGAGGAATTATGATCGATGGAGCTGGAATTGGCTCTTCAATGGTCTGTAATAAAGTTAAAGGGATAAGAGCTGCCCTATGTTATAGCCTAAAAACCATTATAAACAGCAGAGAACATAATAATGCAAATGTTTTAACTTTGGGTGGCCCATTACACTCTCCGGATGAATTACGCGAAATGGTAAAACTCTGGTTGGAAACTACTTTTGCTGGCGGAAGACATTGGAAGAGAGTCAATAAAATAATGGCTGTAGAAAGAAATCAATAAAAATATGAAAAGAAGAGGTTTAAAATTATGGATATAGATAAGATGGATAAAAAAGAATTGATTGATAAGATTAGTGATGAAATAATATCAAAGCTAAAGAAGACATCTTCTTCTGATAATCTTTCTTTTAAATCTGATTCGGGTAATAAAAATATAAAGGGTTCTTCCGGGGATTGCAAGATACAAATCAACACACCTGCTGACCTCGCACCTTATATCGACCATACTTTGTTAAAGCCTGACGCAACAGAAGCTCAGGTGCAAAAATTATGCGAAGAAGCCGTTCAGTATAGTTTTTGTACGGTTTGTGTCAACTCTTCCTGGGTGGCTTATTGTGCCAGGAAATTAAGGGGAACCGGGGTTAAAGTCTGCGCTGTCGTGGGATTTCCGTTGGGGGCAACTGACAGCAGGACCAAGGCTTACGAGACTCGTAATGCAATAGAAAACGGAGCTGATGAAATAGATACGGTGATTAATGTAGGGGCTTTAAGAAATGGTGATCTAAAGACTGTGGAAGCTGATTTAAGAGCAGTATTGACAGCTTGCAGGAATAACACGACTACTAAAGCAATTATTGAAACTTGCTTACTATCAGACGAGGAAAAAGTAATAGCTTCTCAATTAGTAAAAAAAGTTGGTTACAATTTTGTAAAGACCTCAACCGGTTTTTCTACTGCCGGAGCTACTGCCCATGATGTTGCTCTGATTCGCAGGACAATCGGCTCTAAAATGGGAATTAAAGCAGCAGGCGGAATCCGTACTTACGAAGATGCTTTATTAATGATTCGCTCCGGGGCAACACGGCTGGGTTGTAGTGCCAGTGTAAAGATTGTTAGTGTCTGATATATTCTGATATTATAAAGAATAGATGAGTCGAGGATGATTAAAAATGGAAGAGCAAGACTATAAAAAACTTGTAGATATGATAACTGAAACGATTTACAAAGAAATAAAACCGAAAGAAGAATCATCTCATCTTTTTTCTATCCCCGTAGAGATATCCAATCATCATGTTCATTTAACCAGGGATTCTTTGGATATTTTATATGGAAAGGATTATGAGCTTACCAAATTACGTGATTTATCTCAGCCCGGAGAATTTGCCAGCAATGAGAGGATTAGTATAGTTGGCGCGAATATGAAAGTTATTGAAAAAGTAAGGATTCTTGGTCCCCTTCGAGAATATACACAAGCAGAATTATCCATTACAGATGGATATTTTTTAGGATTAGATCTTCCTACCAGAATATCGGGGAATATAAAAGGCTCTCCGCCCATCATTTTTATCGGACCAAAAGGCGTTTTAACTCTTTCAGAGGGAGCTATTCGAGCCGCTCGTCATATCCACATGACACCTAAAGATGCAGAATATTATCAGGTAAAGAATGGCGATAGAGTTAAGGTGGAAGTATCTGGAGAACATGGAGTTATTTATAAGGATGTAGTAATCAGGGTTTCTCAAAAAAGCAAGTTAGCCTTTCATCTGGATACAGATGAAGCCAATGCCGGAAATGTAAAGGGAACCGGCTTAGCAAGAATTTTATAAATAATTAAAACGCTAAGAAATTTTGAATCCTATCTCCTGAATTTCTATGAATTTTGCGATTTTGCTTATTTTATATCCCATACGATGTATACTAAAAAACGAGATACGATTCACAAGATACGAGATACGAATTTGTTAGTGTAAACTTTAACAGGATAATTTGATAAAAAGGAAATGTTTACGTCTTTTTTCTGCTTTCCTTTAATTTTTTTTCTTTCCATTTCTTGACTATATACACGATACTATATTTATCTGTTAGTGTAAACTTTAGTGGGGCAGTTAGATAAAAAGAAGAATACTACTTTTTCTATCTTCTATCTCCTTTCTTCTTTCCTAACTATACGCTCCACGCTGTACGCTCTACGCTATTCTTTGCTATATACTCGATACTTTTTTTATTTGTTTGCTTTATTTCTAAAGAACTTTTATAATCATAAAAAAAAGAGAGATGATATGGTCGGTAAAAATTATCGGA
>JAUVOA010000109.1 GCA_030599445.1 Atribacterota bacterium
AATAATAGAATTCAAGCAAGTCATTTCTTTAGATCCATTAAATTTAACTGCTCGCGAAGCAATTGCCTTGGCTTATTATGAAAATAAAGAATGGGAAAAGGCAATAGAGGTTTATAACTATCTTCAAAATGTCCATCCGGATGATCAAAAAATAAAATTAAAAATTATTGATTCCCAATTTAATTTAGCTGTTGATTATGAAAATGATTCCCTTTTTAAAGTTGCATCCGAAGAATTCAAAGAGGTATTGAATTTAAGTCCTAATTATCCTTCAGCCAAAAGAAGATATTATTTGTCTTATTCTAAATATTTATTTTATTCAACTTATTTTAGAGTAGGTTTTTTATCTTTAATTGTAATAATATTTTTTATATTATTGTTGCCAAAAATAAGAAAAATGAGAAAAAGCAGTAGACATTCTAAAAGAGGAAGATTTTAATCCTAAATAACTTGAAAACATTTAGTATAATTTATGTTTTTAAAAGAGTAGGGGAGGTAGTTTTATGAGTGAGCTAAATTTAAGGAGACCTGCCGTCGCAGGTAGCTTTTACGCCGGTGATTCAAAATCTTTAAATATACAGATTGAGAATTGTTTTTTACATAAAATAGGACCCGGTGAAATTCCTCTGGTAAGTCCCAAAAGAGAAAACAATATCATTGGATTAATTAGCCCACATGCGGGTTATATGTATTCAGGTCCTGTTGCGGCTAACGGCTTTTATAAAATTGCTTTAGATGGTAAACCAGACACCATTATTATATTGGGACCTAATCATCAAGGTTTTGGGGAAAATGTTTCTATTATGGCTGAAGGAAAATGGAAAACACCATTAGGAGAATTGGAAATTGATGAAGAAATGGCAGAAGACATCTTAAAAAACTCCAAAATAATTAAAAACGATAAAAAAGCCCATCAGTATGAACATTCCATAGAAGTCCAATTACCCTTTATTCAGTACATTTTCGGTAAAGATATTAAATTCGTACCAATTTGCATGACTCGTCAAGATATCGATACGGATATAGAAATTGCAAAATCAATATGTTCTTCCGTAGTTGATAAAAATATTTTAATAATTGCCAGTTCGGATTTCACGCACTATGAATCCCAGGAATATGCTGAAAACGCTGATAAACAAGCAATAAATGCCATTCTTGAATTTAATCCTAAGAAACTATATGATATGATTTATCATCAGAATCTAACTATGTGTGGCCCCGGTCCGATTACTGCAATGCTTATCGCCTGTGAAACATTAGGTGCAAAAAAGTCTGAGTTGCTAAAATACGCTACTTCAGGAGATGTTTCAGGTATGTATGACCAGGTAGTTGGTTATGCTTCATTGATAGTATCTAAATAATGCTCCATACTGCAAAAGTTTTCCATCTTTCTTCCAGGGGGTCAAATACTATCCCATCCATGCAATTTCTTCCGCTGAACCCGCAATTAAAAGTAAAATGAACAAAAAGGGCAATTTGACACAGCACAACAAAACACATACAATAAATATATAACATGTTATATATTAAAAAAGATTATTATTATGAGTTTAAACCTACATGCGGTAGAAAAAGGGGACTTCCATATAATTTTGGGCACTCTCAATAATCATTTTATTTAACTACTTTAAAAATAGTATTTATAGTAAATAAAGAAGGTGAACTTATGAAAACAAAATGGGTAGTATATTTAATAATTATGTTAGTCATTACTTCTTTTTATAGCGGTTGTAGTTTTCTACCCTATGGGAATATAACCCCAGTTTTAGGCTCCACACCACCAACCACTGCAAAAGTTGAATATCTCTATACTTATGATGTAAATGCTAATGATTTTGAAGACGATATCTTGACTTATTCATTGCTAACTTTTCCCGAAGGAATGACTATTGATTCTTCAACTGGAGTAATAACCTGGACTCCTACAAAGGAACAAATAGGAGGAAATGAAGTTACAGTAAAAGTAAATGATAAATGGCGTTGGGATGCTCAAGCTTTTTTAGTTACAGTTAGCGAAATTGTACTTACTTCTATAGAAGTTATTCCTTCTACTATGAGCTTAGCCGAGGAAGATTCAAATGTAATTAATCTTATTTATTTAATAGTTACTGCAAATTATGATTATGGACCGAGCAAGACTATTGCCCTTCGTAACTGTACTTATGAATCCAGTAATACGGATATAGCTGCAGTGGGTCATACCGGAGTGATTTCTGGAATATTTAACGGTTCAGCTACTATCACAGTAAGTTATACAGAAGGCAATGTAACTAAAAGTGATACTGTAGATATAACTGTTATTTTTGATCCTGTTTGTGATACCTGATGGTAATTGAAATTGCCGATAGGTTATCGGTATCTAATTATCTTCACTGCTTCTAACATGGAATAGAAGCTGCTGTGCTTAATTCCTTAATTGCGTTCTAATAATTAAGATAAATTTAATTCTCTACATTAAAGAGAAAAGAGTCGATTAAAACTCTTCTCTTTTCTATGGGTATCTAATCCTTTTCACTAGTGGATTAAAAGGAAAATCCATAAAAAAATTGAAAGGAGTAGATTCATGAAAAAGAAATTAGTTTATAGTCTGATCTTTATATTGGCTGTTTTTTTAATGGTAAATTATTCTTATTGCGTTTCAAGTGGGAACGCTTCCTCAGACGAATTAACAGATTCAGAAAAATCTTTAATAAAAAAGTTCGGTTATGGAGGAGATTATGTAAAAAGATGGCCTGATGGGATTGTCTATGTGTATAATGGAACAATTTATAAGGGTTTGCCAAGAATTATTAAACAGATTAATCAGATAATAGGAAATAAGACTATTTTTCAATTAAGTAATGATAAAGAAATAAGTAAAGTAGTTTTTGAATCATATGCCTCTAATAAATATGCTGCAGAGTATAAATGGAGTTGGAAAGGGTATAATTTAGAAAAATGGGTAATTTCACTTAGCAATAAGCATACCCATGGTAGTAAAACTGAAAAGTTTTTCTTATCAATGTTTACTCAGATTGCCGGTTTTAATTATAAGGCCGATAAAAAAAAATATGGGGAGTGGTGGGAATTTTCAATTGATAAAAATATAAAAAAGATGTTAAAAGCTTTGTATAAAGTCCCTCCGGGTTATAATCTGTTAACCGGAGAAGTTGAATAAGTGAGATTATTCTCATTTAACTTTAGTTTTTTATTATAATAACGAATAAAACAATGGAAATGATAGCAATTAAAAAGGAAAATTTATGAAAACAAAATGGGTAGTATATTTAATAATTATGTTAGTCATTACTTCTTTTTATAGCGGTTGTAGTTTTCTGCCTTATGGGAATACAGCCCCAGTTTTAGGCTCCACACCACCAAGCACTGCAAAAGTTGAATATCTCTATACTTATGATGTAAATGCTAATGATCTTGAAAATGATGTATTGACTTATTCTTTGCTCACTTATCCTGAAGGAATGAAGATTGATACTGTAACCGGCGTTATCAACTGGACACCGACGAAAGAACAAATAGGGGAGTATGAAGTTACCGTCAATATAGAGGATAGATGGCGCAATAATATACAGAATTTTACCATTGAAGCCAGCGATATTCTTTTGACTTCTATAGGCGTTATTCCATCATCCATAACTTTGACTGAGACATATTCAAATTTATTGACTCAAAATTTTCTTACAATAACTGCCAACTATGATTATGGACCCAGCAAATCCATTGCACTCAGTGAATGTAATTATAAATCAAGTGATGCAAATATAGCTTTTGTGGGTCATACCGGAGTGATTGCTGGAACATCCAAAGGATCAGCTGTTATTACCGTAAGCTATACGGAAAATGGTATAACGAAAAGTGATACCATAGATGTCATTGTTACTCCGTTTATTGCAGGTGATGATTGATGGTAACAAATATTACCGATAGGTTATCGGTAGCTAATTATCTTCCCTATTTTATAAAAATTAATTCCTCAAAAATCTAATATAACAGAGGTAAAATTAATTCTAAATTTCTATGCTTTTAGAACATATGCTGAACCAGGTTTAATGAATCTTTTTGAAGTTAAGAATGTTTATGATGACATTAAATGGTTTTTATCTTTTGACTGGCACACAGCAAGTTAACATCCTAAATTAATCGTTGATTTTTATATTGCGTAAAGAGAATAAAGAAAAGAATGTCTGTAATACAATTCGTTGGATACATTGATGCATTTAAAACAGATTTTTAGATTATTGTATTTGATTTCCTTTTCTGCACATCGTGTGCTACAGCGGAAAGGGGAGTCGGATAATTTTAAGCCCTCGGCATTTTGCTGAAGAGCTTTTTTATTTAGAAAAGAAGGATTTTAAAAAATTTTGTAGTATTATAGTATTATAGTATTATTAACATAGTTATCTTAAAAAATTAATTTCGTGAGATATCCAGCAAAGGTATATAGTTCTTAAAAAAAATTAAAATCTCTTTATTTCTCTATAAAAAATATAAAAAGTACCGGAGCAAATAAAATGATAGAATCATATGATTTTGGAAAAATAATAATTAATAGTGAAGAATATCATTCCGATATTATTATTTATAAAAAAAGTATCGATGATAAATGGTGGCGAAGAGAAAGCCACAATCTTTGCATCGAAGATATAAAGAAAATCTTGGACAATAAACCTGAAACACTAATTATCGGAACCGGATATTATGGTTTAATGAAAGTAGCCTTAGAATTAATTAAATATTTAGAATCAAATAATATTGAGGTCATCATTAAAAGAACAAAAGATGCTTGTGATGAATATAATACACTTTACCAAAAGAAAAATGTTGTCGCAGCGTTTCATTTAACTTGTTAACATATAATCTTGTTAAGTTAACACTAAAATACTACACATTACAACCGCATTTATAATCATTTCAACCTTTATGCTTACTTGAAATTACACGTGATTAAGAACGTATATCAGGGGCAGGGTAGGGGATTGTATTGAAATAAGTTTTTAAAAAGGGTTCTCTTTAAAAATATATAATATTTAGCATAATAAATAAAAGCAAAATAGATTGGAATAACTAAATATATATAAATATAACTATAATAAAAATAAAATAAATAATAATATATTATAATTTAGGCGAAATGTATGTTTATAAAATAATAGAAGAGGTTTTAAATGGTAAAAATCAAAATAAGTAATATTGTTAATAAACCTCCCAAAAACTCAAACTGAACTAGAGAAATTTATAAAATTAGTAGAAACTTTTGGAATAGATTCTTGTAAATCAAACAAAAAAACTAACTAAGGGTAGACATTTAGCTTAAATTTATCAATAATTACTTGAGAATTAACTTTGTTGTGTAAGCTATAAAAAATAACTAAAATATATAATTGCACGTTTAAAATATAGGTCACTCACTAGATAATTGAATTTCTTCTGAAAAAATGTTGTTACTATACATAAGATATATTATAGGACGTTATAAAAATATAAAAATAAGATAAAACTCTCCGGACACCCTATTCTTATTTTAACCTATACCTTTTGTAGTATCTCTCGCAATTCATCACTTAGGTCATTCCCGTTACCTTTTTGTTATTCCTACTGTCCACATGTCATTCCCGCGCAGGCGGGAATCCATCTTTTGTATTTCTTTTTGTATTTCCTTTTACTTTTTTATTATTTATTCCCTGACTTATAACACAAATCCTTTATTTCTTTATAAACTAAATACTAAATACCAACGACTAACGACTGATTTTACTAACTATCCGCTAT
>JAUVOA010000091.1 GCA_030599445.1 Atribacterota bacterium
GGTTAAGCGAAGTTTATTCAGGTTATATTCATTAATAAATTTTAATAATAATAACAAGTTAGAGGTTTATAACTTTTTATTAGTAAATGGAGAAAAAGAAATGGAACAGCAGGTTGACAATTTGTTAGAAGAATTTACTCTTGAACAGATAGATGAATTAAATAAAATTATTGAAAAATACAGAATGGAGCCGGGAGGAATAATACCTTTACTGGAAGAAGTCCAAGATCTCCTCGGATACTTGCCTATTAGGATCCAGAAACGAATATCTAATAAAACAAATATTCCTTTAAGCAGAATTTATGGAATAGTAACCTTTTATTCATTCTTTACTATGACTCCACGGGGTAAACATACGGTGAAAGTGTGTTTAGGTACGGCTTGTTATTTTAGTGGAGGTAAGGAAATTGCGGAAACAATAGAGGGAGAATTTGGAGTAAAGTCTGGAGAGACCACTGCCGATGGAATATTTACTTATGAAATAGTAAGATGCCTTGGAGCTTGTGGATTAGCCCCGGTAATAGTAGTTGATGGAGAAGTATATGGGAGAGTTAAGCCTTCAAAGGTAAAAGAGATATTAGAACAATATAAATAACGGTTAAGGTTAAGGCAGGAAAGGGGAAAACTGTGGGAAAAATTAAGATAGAAGATTTAATAAAAATTAAGAAGCATACCTTGGCTAAAAGAAAATTATCAAAAAAAAGAAAAAGAATAAGAATAACCGTCCATATGGGCACCTGCGGTATTGCTTCAGGTGCACAAAAAATTATGGATGCTCTGACGAAGGAAATTAAGAAAAGAAAACAAAAAGATATTGCTATTATTGTTTCAGGCTGTATGGGATTATGTAGTAGAGAACCTTTAATTACTGTGGAGATATTTAAACAGGAACCAATAATTTATCAGTATATGGACAAAGAGAAGATGTTGGAAGTTTTTAAAAAGCATATTTTAGAAGGGAAAGTTCTTGCTGTTTATGCCTTGGCAAGGGGCAAAGAAGAGCAAATTAGGGAAAGGATTAAATATAAAGGTATCCTGCCTGATGAAATTGTGTTAGATAAAACCATACCCGGCATAGAAGAAATCCCTTTTTTTTCAAATCAAGAGATAAGAGTATTGAAAAATCGTGGGATAATTGATCCGGAAAAAATTGAAGATTATATTGCCAGGGATGGATATATGGGAATGGCTAAAGCTCTAACGGAGATGACCCCAAAAGAGATTGTTCAGGAAATTTTAGATTCAGGATTAAAAGGAAGAGGTGGGGCAGGTTTTCCAACAGGTACCAAATTGAAATTTGCAGCCCAGACAATAAGCAAAGTAAAATATGTTGTTTGTAATGCTGATGAGGGTGACCCTGGTGCTTATATGGATAGAAGTATTTTAGAAGGTGACCCTCATGTTGTTATTGAGGGAATGGTTATTTCAGCTAAAGCCGTAGATGCTCATCAAGGATATATTTATTGTCGTGCAGAATATCCTTTAGCCATAAAAATGTTAGATAAAGCTATTCGCCAAGCCAAAGAATTCGGTCTTTTAGGCAAGAACATTTTAGGAACAGGATTTGATTTCGATTTAAAAATTTACCGGGGAGCAGGAGCTTTCGTTTGCGGAGAAGAAACTGCTTTAATGAGATCTATCGAAGGGAAAAGAGGTATGCCTCGACCTAGACCACCTTTTCCCGCTAAGGCTGGGTTATGGGAAAAACCGACTATTTTAAGTAATACAGAAACATTAGCTAATGTTGGCCAGATAATTTTAAAAGGAAGTTCTTGGTTTGCTAATATAGGAACAGAGTTTAGTAAAGGTACCAAAGTTTTTGCTCTTACCGGTGATGTAAACAATGTGGGATTGGTGGAAGTTCCTATTGGGACGACTTTTAAAACTATTATCTATGATATTGGAGGGGGAATATCTGAAGGGAAAAGGTTTAAAGCAGCACAAATAGGGGGACCTTCGGGAGGTTGTATTCCTGCTGAATACCTTAATGCTCCTATAGATTATGATACTATAAAAAAATTAGGAGTAATTCTGGGGTCTGGTGGTTTAATCGTGATAAATGAGGATAAATGTGCGGTGGATATAGCCCGATTCTTTATGGATTTTTGCCAGGAAGAGTCTTGTGGGAAATGTACTCCCTGTCGTGAAGGAACAAAAAGGATGTTAGAGGTTCTTACCAATATTTGTGAAGGAAAAGGTAAAGAAGGAGATATTGAACTTCTGGAAGAAATGGGAGAAGTAATCAAAGATGCTTCACTTTGTGGACTGGGCCAAACAGCACCAAATCCAGTTTTGACTACCTTGAGATATTTCAGAAATGAATACGAAGCTCATATACAGCATAAGAGATGCCCGGCAGGAGTCTGCCGAGGCTTAATTAAATATAACATTGATTTGGAAAAATGTATTGGTTGTGGTTTATGTCTAAAAGCTTGTCCGGTTGACGCCATAAGTGGTGAGAAGAAGCAACCCCACAAATTAGACCAGGATAAATGTATACAATGTGGTTTTTGCTATGAAATATGTAAATTTAAAGCAATAGTAAAAAAATAGGTAGTTTTTAATTATTTAGGAGAAAAGTTTTTAAAAAAGAGGAGTGGAAAAGCAGTGTCTTTGATAAATATAACGATAGATAATATCAAGGTAAGAGCAGAAGAAGGAATAACTATTTTAGATGCTGCTAAAAAGGCAGGTATTAAAATTCCCACTTTATGTGTTATGCCTGAACTCGGGTTTACTCCTGGTTCTTGTCGGATATGTGTTGTAGAAGTTGTTGATGTGCCTGCTTTGGTTACTTCTTGTGCTTATCCGGTAAGAGAAGGCTTAGAAATTTATACTAATAATAAAAGAGTTGCTAGAGCCAGGAAAATGACTTTGGAATTCCTACTGGCCAATCATCCTCTGGATTGTATGACTTGTGAGAAGAGCGGGTCTTGTATTTTAGAGGATCTGGCTTATGATTTAGGTATAAAGAAATCTAGATTTGAACAAAATAAAAAAGAGCTTACTGTCGATAATAATAATCCTTTTATAGTAAGAGAATTGGATAAATGTGTGTTATGCGGAAGATGTGTGGAAATATGTAATGAAATTCAGCAATCAAATATTATTGATTTTGGGTATCGAGGAACAAAAACAGAGATTATAGTCGAGGGAGGAACTGATTTAAGAAATTCAAACTGCGTATTTTGCGGACAGTGTGTTGCAGTCTGCCCGGTAGGTGCATTGATAGACAAGGAAGCTCAAGGGAAAGGTAGAACTTGGGAATTTAAGAAAGTAAAAACTACCTGTAATTATTGCGGATGCGGATGTAATTTTGATTTTAATATAAAAGAAGGCCAGGTGGTAAAAGTTACCTCTAATTCTGAGAGTGTAGTAAATGGGATTAACCTCTGTGCTAAAGGACGTTTTGGTTACGATTATATTCACCACAAAGACCGGTTAACCACTCCTTTAATCAGAAAGAACGGAAAATTAGAAAAAGCCTCCTGGGAAGAAGCTCTGCAGTTAATCAGTGATAAATTTGACCAGTTTAAAAAGGAGAGTGGTAGTGATAGTTTAGGGATTTTGTCTTCTGCCAAATGCACCAATGAAGAAAATTATCTGTTAATGAAATTTGGCCGTGCTGTTTTAGGAACCAATAATGTTGATCATTGTGCCCGCTTATGTCATTCTGCGACTGTTGCCGGTTTAGCCCAGGCCTTTGGTAGTGGAGCAATGACCAATTCGATAGAAGAGATTGCCAATGCTTCGGCAATTTATTTAACCGGTTCTAATACTACCGAAAACCATCCCATAATTGCTCTGGAGATTAAAAAGGCAGTTATTAAAAATGGAGCAAAATTAATTGTGGCTGATCCCCGGGAAATTGAACTGGTCAAATACGCTACTCTCTGGTTAAGGCAACGACCCGGTACTGATGTAGCCTTATTTAATGGATTAATGAACGTGATTATCAGTGAAGGATTAGAGGATAAAAAATTTATTACTCGGAGAACAGAGGGATATGAAGAATTAAAAAAGACTATACTAAAATACACTCCTGAAATAGTAGAAAAAATTACCGGTGTTCCAGCTGAAGATATTCGAAAGGCAGCCAGGATTTATGCAACTGCCCCCACTGTTTCTTTAATTTATTCGATGGGAATTACCCAGCATACTACCGGAACAGATAATGTTTTATCTACTGCTAATATTGCTATGCTTACCGGTAATGTAGGGAAGGAAAGTACCGGCGTTAATCCTTTGAGAGGACAAAGCAATGTACAGGGCGCCTGTGATTTAGGGGCTTTACCCAATGTGTATTCCGGTTATCAAAAGGTGACTGATCATCAAGTTAGAGATAAATTTTCTAAAGCCTGGGGAGTGGATTTATCTGATGAAGTAGGTTTAACCGTAGTAGAGATTTTGAATGCTGCTTACGAGGGAAAAATTAAAGGCATATTTATAATGGCAGAAAATCCTGCTATGTCTGACCCAGACCTCAATCATGCTCGAGAAGCATTAAAGAGAGTGGAATTTTTAGTAGTATCTGATATTTTTATGACCGAAACTGCTGAATTAGCTGATGTAGTATTGCCAGGAGTTACTATTGCTGAGAAAGACGGGACCATCACTAATACTGAAAGAAGAGTTCAGAGAACTAGGAAGGCTGTTGAGCCTGTAGGCGAATCCAAACCAGAGTGGAAGATTATCTGTGAATTAGCGCAAAAGATGGGCTATAATATGAGTTATAGTAATCCAGCGGAAATAATGGAAGAAATTGCTAGCTTGACTCCAATTTATGCCGGGATGTATTACAATCGGTTAGAAAAAACAGGATTACAATGGCCTTGCCTTGGTGCTAATCATCCGGGAACCAAATATCTGCATAAAGATAAATTCAGTCGCGGAAAAGGAAAATTCTCTGCGGTAGAATTTAAAGAAGCAGTTGAACTACCAGACGAGGAGTATCCTTTCCTCTTTACCACTGGCCGGGTATTATTCCATTTCCACACCGGAACTGTAAGTCGGAGATCTAAAGGATTAAACGAGATCTATCCAGAAGCATTAGTGGAGATTAACCCTCAAGATGCGCAAGATCTAAAGGTCGAAGACGGAGAATTTGTAGAAGTAACCTCTCGTCGAGGAAAAATCAAGGCTAAGGCAAAAGTTACTGAAAAATCAGGAAAAGGTGTGGTGTTTATGAGTTTTCATTTCCACGAAGCAGCAGCAAATCTACTTACCAATGCTGCCCTGGATCCGGTAGCTAAGATTCCCGAATATAAAGTATGTGCGGTAAAAATAAAGAAAACATTAATAAAATAATATTTAGAGCACACACAAAGAAGTAAAAAGTTAATGTAAACTTTAGTGAGGCACTTCAAGAAAGAAAATAATAGTTTTTTAACTATTATTTTTATTTTTTTCTTTACTCGATACGCGATACTATATACTCGATACTGATTTTATAACTTTATAATCGAGATGGAATAGTATATAATATGGAAATTAAAGAGAATAAAGAAAGCCCCCGTTTAACAGCAATCATTTTAGCAGGGGGAAAAAGCAGTAGAATAGGTTCGGATAAAGATAAAGCAATACTCAAATTAAAGGGAAAACGCCTTATCGATATAGTAATATCAAAACTCAAGCATATAGTAGGAGATAATATTATTATAGTCGGTCCTCCAGAGAAATACCCCTCTTATAAACAAGTAGTACCAGACCTATTTAACCAAAGAGGTCTTTTGGTGGGGTTGTATTCTGGGTTGAAGGCATCTGCTTCCCGGTATAATTTAGTTGTGGGTTGCGATATGCCTTTTTTAAAAGTGGAGCTGCTTCAATATATGAGGGATATGATTGATTCTAACGATATAATTATTCCTCGTTATGCTAAAAGCTATGTAGAACCCTTATGTGCCATTTATAGTAAAGATTGCTTGGAAGTTATGAAGAGAAATATTGAAGCGGGGATTCTGTCAATTAGAAGAATTTTCCCTTATTTAAAAGTTAAGTATATTGAAAAAAAAGAGATAAAGAGGGTCGATCCGGAGTTAAATTCTTTTTTTAATATTAATTTTAAAGAAGATTTTATCAGAGCAGAAGAATTGATAAAAGGAAACGAGTCTAAGGATCAAAGGAAGATTAAGTGGAAGAAAAAGGAGTAGAGGTAAATCTAATTCGAATTAAAGGAAATAAGAGAGAGGAAATTTCAGATTTAGTAGCAAGAGAGACTACTTTTACTATCTTACTAAATAAAAAAAAGTTAGTAACCTTAAATTGCAGTCCCGAAAAATATAAATATCTAGGATTGGGCTTTCTCTATACATCAGGTATTTTACAAAAGAAAGAGGATATTATATCCTTAGATATAAATGAAAAACAAGGTCTGATGGATATAAAAATTAAAGGTGTTTCTTTATCGTCAGAAGATATCATTAATAGTAATTTGTGGATAGGAAGTTACCAGCAATCAGAAGA
>JAUVOA010000071.1 GCA_030599445.1 Atribacterota bacterium
ATGAAAAAAAATGGTTTAATAATCGCAATAGATGGCCCTGCTGCTGTGGGTAAAAGCACTATGGGTAAATTAATTGCCTGGGAATTGGACTTTTTATACATTGATACAGGAGCAATTTACAGGGCAATAACCTGGAAGGTTTTAAAAAATAATCTTAATATAAACGACGAAGATATGATTTCCAATATGGTTTCAGATACTTGTATAACTATAGAGAGAGCAAATAGCAAGAGCCTAAATGATTATTATCACATTTTTGTTGATGGAGAAGATGTGACTGAGGAAATACGCAATCCCAAGATTGACCAAAATGTTTCTCAGATAGCAAGGTTGCCTAAAATTAGAAAACAATTAATTTATCTACAGAAAAAATTAGCTGAAAAAGGGAATATTATAATGGAAGGTAGAGACATAGGTTCGGTAATTTTACCGCAGGCAAACATAAAATTCTATTTCACTGCTTCTGAGGAAGAGAGAATTAAAAGAAGGTATAAAGAATTAATAGATAAAGGTTATAGTATAGATTACGAAGTAGTTAAAAAACAGATAATACAGAGGGATAAAATTGACAGTAAGAGAAAATATGCCCCTTTGATCAAGGCAAAAGATGCTATTCTTATAGATTCTACAGAAAAAAGCATTGAGGAAGTTAAGGATATAATTTTAAAGATAATAAAAAAATATAGAGAATACAGGAAAAAACAAATTGAAAATAATATTATCTAAAAAAATGGGATTTTGTTTTGGAGTCAAAAAATCTGTAAACTTAGCCAAAAATGTCTTAAAAGCAAGAAGAGATAACCTGTATATGCTGGGTTCAATAATAAATAATCCTCAAGTTATAGAATATTTTACAAAAAATGGAATAAAGATAGCAGATAATTTAGATGAAGTTCCGGGAAAAAGCACGGTTATCACCAGGGCGCATGGTATTTCTCCTACAATGCTCAAAAAAGCTTACCAAAAAAAACTATCGGTAGTTGATACTACCTGTCCATATGTTAAAAAAGTACAAAAGATAGCTAAAAACTTAAAAGAAGAAAACTATTTTATAGTTATCTATGGAGATAAAAAACATCCTGAAATATTAAGTTTATTGGATACGATTCAAAATAATGCTCTAGTGATAAATTCAATTCCTGATGCAGAGAAGATAACCATAAAGAAAAAAATTGGTTTTATATCCCAAACTACCAAAAATATTTATGATTTTTATAAATTATCGTCTGCACTATTAAACAAAGCCGAGGAATTAAGGATATTTAATACTATATGTAAATCTACCACCGAAAGACAAAAAAGCACACTTGAGTTGGCAAAAGAAGTAGATGTGATGCTGGTAATCGGAGGGAAGGAAAGCGCTAATACAACTCGATTGGCCGAAATAGGTAAGAATCAGGGAGTAAAGACTTATCATATTGAAACAAAAAACCAAATAAAATATAAATGGTTCCATCCTGAAGATAAAGTTGGAATTACCAGTGGTGCCTCTACTCCTGATTGGGTAACTAATGAAGTTATTGATAAACTTAAAGAATGGTACGGTTAAGAACTTTTATTTACTTTGCCGGCTTTTAAGCATTTTGTACAGACATTAATTCTTTTTACGGTATTATCAACATTTACTTTTATTTTTTGAATATTGGGATGCCACATTCTTTTAGTAACTCTATGTGAATGGCTTATTTTATTTCCAAATTGTGGACCTTTACCACAAACATCACATTTTGGCATTATATATTTCCTCCTGTAAAATGTAAAAAAATGTTTAACAGTAGACATTTTATCATATTATATAAAGTCTTGGCAAGTAATAATTTAAAATTTATAATATTTGGTTAGTTGGTTAGCTAGTTACCTGGTTAATTGGTTAAGGAAGCAGAAGCCAAATTTGTATCTCGTATCTCGTATAAAATACAGTAACAAGTAATATGTAATGAGTAATAAGATTAATTTCTGAAATTATAAGAATAGGTACTTATTACACGTTACTTATCACATGTCACACATTACATCACTCGCTGGTTAGGTGGTTACCTGGTTAATTGGTCAAGAAGATAGAGGCCATAATACAGGAGCCAAAAGATAAAATAGTATCGAGTATCGAGTATATAGTATAGTGAAGAAAAGGAAGACAGAATAGGAATTAAAATTTGGAAGTAGGGCGTATTGCTATACGCCCCAATAATCTATATAAAACCGTAGGACAGCCGTCTCGTTTATCTGTGAATTAAAAAAGAAGGGCACAATTCATTGTGCCCCTACACTTAAATCCTAGTTTCTTTAACGCGATACTCGATACATAATACGCGATACGAGTTAAGGGTGAAATTATGAGAATTGTTGCTGGGAAAAACAAAGGTAATATATTAAAATCGCCCAAGGATTTATCTGTTCGTCCTACTTCTGAAAAGGTGAGAGAAGCTTTATTTGATATTTTGGGGACATCTATTGAGGAAATCTGTTTTTTAGATCTATTTGCAGGTACCGGTGCAGTAGGAATTGAAGCCTTAAGCAGGGGGGCAAAAAAAGTAATATTTATAGAAAAAGAGCTAAAATGCATAAAAATTATAAGAGAAAATTTAGAAAAGACTGAAAACAGCCAAAATGCTGTAGTTTTCAAAATAGATTTTTTACCCGGTTTAAAATTATTAGCCAAAAAAAAATATCTGTTGGATTATATCTTTCTTGACCCCCCTTACAATAGGGGACTGATAAATATTTCTTTATTAGAAATATCAAAATTGCCTATATTGAGAAAAAATGGTTTAGTGATTGCCCAACACTACAAAAAAGAAAAAGTTATGGAAAATTTGAATAATTTGAAGTTGTTTAATCAAAGAAGATACGGAGAATGCTATCTATCTTTTTATGAATATGTTAATATTTAAGTAGTTATCTAGTTAGTTGGTTGCCTGGTTAATTGGTTAAGAAAACAGAAGACAGAATACAGGAGTCAAATTCGTATCGCGTATCGCGTATCGAGTATTGCGTTAAGAAAAATAGCGGATATGGCATATAATTGATTAGTTAGTTACTTGGTTAATTGATTGTGGAATTAGTACATTAAAGATTGATCTTTAACTAATTAACCAACAAACCAGTTAACTAACTAACCAAATTTAAGGAGGAAAAAATGAAAATAGCAGTTTATCCAGGAAGTTTTGATCCGGTAACTAATGGCCATCTAAATATTATTGAAAGAACCACAAAAATCTTTGATAAATTAATAGTAGCAGTAGCAATCGATTCTAAAAAATCAACTTTGTTTTCAGACCAAGAAAGAACAGATATAATAAAAGAGGCCACCAAGGATTTGGAAAATGTTAAAGTGCTGTCATTTTCCGGTTTATTAACTGATTTTGTGAGAAAAAATAATGCAAATATTATAATCAGAGGAATGAGAGCCATCTCTGATTTTGAACATGAATCACAATTGGCTTTAATGAATAAAAGACTTGCTCCGGAAATTGAAACAATTTTTATGGTTACTTGCTCTAAGTATTCTTACTTAAATTCCAGCATAGTTAAAGAAATAGCGAGTTTAAATGGCAACATATCACAGTTGGTCCCGGAAATTGTAGAGAAAAAGTTAAATACATTATTTTTTAATAAAAAAGCTTAACAAATCAGTTTCTCTGTTAAGTAGACACTCGCTTAACAGGGTTTAGCCGTATTTATTAATGAAAATATTTATTATTAAACTGGAGTAAAAATTTACCTGTATAATAAAGAGAAACAATGTACTATTTCAAAAAATATTTTTTAATTATTATAATTACAGTTTTAATTTTGCTTAGTCTAATCCCTACTCCCTATGTCCTGGTAATCCCGGGGCAAGCCATTAGTCTTAGTGAAAATATTACGGTAGAAAACGGTGAAAAAGACGCTAAAGGCCAATTTCTCCTAACCTCAACCGCCATAATAAAAGCAAATTTATTATTATATGTTTATGGTTTTTTTGATCCTAATATCGATTTAAGAAATAAGGATGATGAAATATTATTGAGTATGGATAAAAAAGATTATATTAATATAATGGAAAAATTAATGCAGGAAAGCCAGATGATTTCCAAAATTGTAGCTCTAAGGAAGGCTGGATATTCACCGGAAATATCCGGCCGAGGAATATTGATTAACGGAATATTGGATAACAGTCCGGTAAAGGATAAATTATTACCGGGTGATGTGATTGTAAAAATAGATGAGCAACCTATTCATACTCTGGAAGAATTTTCAGAAATTGTAAGAGGTTATAATTCAAATCAAATTGTTAGAATTACTTTTTTAAGAAATAATAGTACTTATTCAACATTAATTCCTCTTATCGAACTTCCTGGTGCTGATAATGAAACAGAAAGAATAGGGATAGGTGTCTATGCTGATACTAAAGATCTTCAATGCAGGTTCCCTTTAAAAATCGAAATAAATTTAGAAAAAATAAAGGGACCTTCTGCTGGTATGATGATTGCCTTAGAAGTATTGAATCAATTAACTGAAAATGATCTAAGCGGTAGTTTGTTGATCGCGGGCACCGGTAATTTAAGTATTAATGGGAGAATAACCGAAGTAGATGGGATTAAACAAAAAATAATATCTGCAAAAAAACAGAAAGCTGACGTATTTTTAGTGCCTCAAAAAAATTACTTAGAAGCTCTTAAATTCAGTCATGGTATTAGAATCATTCCGGTTGATGATTTTGATGATGCAATCATGAAATTAATAAAATTATAAAAATGAAAAATTATTATAGATGATAAAATATGTTAGTTAGTTAACTGGTTACCTGGTTAGATAGTTGAGAAAATAAAAGATAGAAGCCGGGAAATAGAAATTAGGATAAATTCGTATCTTTTTTAGGGGCATAATTCATTGTGCCCCTAATTCTTTACTCTCTATTGCATTTTTTAAACAGTTAACCAACCAACTAGCTAACCAGCTAACTAATATGCTAACGACTAATTTAGTCTTTTTTTATCACTATTTTGTGAGTAAAATCAAGCCGGGCCACTCTATCTTCTGCTTTTTTATTACCAAGCACATATATATCAGTGGCAAGAATGTCATAATCAAGCATCTTTATTAATCTATTTCGAACATTATTATTTTCCTCAGAGGTTGTTTGCCTTAAATAATTTGATATTTTACTGATTAAAGGCGTAGAAGAATTCTTTTTAATAGTTCTTAATAGAGTTTTACCTTTTTTGGAGAATCCCAAAATCCTTGCATATAAAGGCCCGCATCTATTAAATGTTTTTACATCTTTTTTAGAGAGATTCATCACAAGGTGCAGGATTATACGTTGAATTTTAGTACGGGTATATCTCCTGGTTTTAATTGAATTAATTAATTGCTCAACGGTATAAGATTTTAAAGATGCTTTCTTTATTCTATTTTCCAATCCTTCAGTTACTCCATGAATACGAGAAATATCTTCCAATGACATCCTTCTCAGTGTAGCAAGAATATATTGCCGGTAAGAATCGAGGATGATAGGGCCTCTGCTTTCCCTTAATTCCCTTTCTAATACAGGAAATCCTGACGAAGGAATGGTTGATTTTATTTTATCATTTAGCATAAAAAGGTCGGTTTTAAGGGAACTTAAGTTATTTAGTATTTCATTTCTAATAGAGGTAGCACTGGAAATTTTACCTTTAATATTTTTTTGATGATAACTTGCTCCCATTCTTTTTATGGATACAGGCTTGATTTTGCTCTTTAAATTTAATAGATGTTTTATATATTCTAAAGCTAAAATATTATTGGGGTATTTTAATAATTTACTTAACTCTAAAGCTGATATTTTTTCTAAACCGGCTATTCCGAATATCCTATGATAATCACATACGGTCTGGCTCCTTGCTTTTGGAAATTCATATCCGCTTTTACAATTATATACAATCAGTTCTTTATATTCCTGTGGTTCAATATGCAAAAAATTACTTATAGAGTAAAGGGTGTCAAGATTATTAGTTTCGCAGCCAAAACATAGATAATCTATAATCTGAAGCGAATCAAGTAATTTAATTGCTCCGAAGGCAAAACCGTTTGCATCCTGAGTAGAAAAAACAAAAGGGAGCTCAATTATTAGATCAACACCGGCATTTAGTGCCATCTTTGTTCGGGCCCATTTATTTATAATTGCCGGTTCTCCTCTCTGCAGAAAATTTCCGCTCATGACTGCTACTACATAATCTGCCCCGGTTATTTCTCTTGCTTTATAAAGATGGTAAAGATGGCCATTGTGAAAAGGATTATATTCAGTAATTATTCCTAATATTTTCATAAGACTTCTCGATTTACAAGATATTTTATGTTATAATTATACAAAATTTGCCATAAAATTGATAGTATTATATTCGTATCTTGATTCGTTAGTTAGTTACTTAGTTAAATGGTTAATTGGTTAATGAATTATTAGTATTAAAACAGCTAATTAACTAACCAAATAACCAGCTAACTAATTTATATATCGTATTCTATATTGCATAAAGAAATAGAAAAAAGGGTACCAGGAGAAAGAAGATAGAAGAAACAATAGTTAAATCTTAATTCGTTAGTTGGTTACTTAGTTATCTGGTTAATTGGTTAATGGATTATTAGTATTAAACCAGCTAACTAACTAACCAAGTAACCAGACCATTCTTTTCTTTCTCTAAATACCACAAAAATGTTTATACTAATAAATATTAATTAAAGGGAGAAGGTAAATGAAAATATCGCAACTTATTCGAGAGAAAGCTAAAAAAAATCCTAAAATTATTGTACTTCCGGAGGGTGAAGAGCCGCGTATGATTAAGGCGGCTGAAACTATTATTAATGAGGGGTTCGCCAGTTTAATACTTTTAGGAAGAGAAGAAAGTATTAAATCTAAAGCCCGGGAATTGGGAGTTGATTTATCAAATAAAATACAAATAATAAACCCTAAAGATTCTGAAAAAGTGAAAGAATATGCTGAATCTTATTATCAACTTCGTAAAAATAAAGGAGTAAGCTCTGACGAAGCTTATCAATTATTGGAAAATCCTCTTTATTTTGGTGCATTAATGGTCTATCATGATGATGCAGATGGTTTAGTTGCCGGTTCTATCAATGCAACGGGAGATGTTTTTAGACCAGCTCTGCAGACTATAAAAACAGCACCTGGTATAAATATTGTTTCCAGTTCTTTTGTTATGGTGGTACCTGATTGCCCTTATGGAGAAAAAGGAATCATGGTTTTTGCTGATTGTGCTTTAAATCCGGAACCCAATGCCGAACAGCTTGCCGATGTTGCTATCGCTAGCGCTTCAACCGGAAAAGCACTGGTTGGCTTTGAACCAAAAGTTGCAATGTTATCTTTTTCCACCAAGGGGAGTGGCAAACATCC
>JAUVOA010000252.1 GCA_030599445.1 Atribacterota bacterium
ACAATGGGGCACAGGAAGATAATGTATTTAGCCGGAATAGAAGGGACCAGAACTAATCAGGAAAGAGAAAAAGGTTATCTTGCTGCCCTGAAAGAGGCTCATATAAATTGGAAAAAAGAATTGGTGGCTGATTTTCGTTTGGATACTGCTTATCAGAAAATAATACCCCATTGGCCTCAGTTAAAGAATTCAGATAAACTGCCTACGGCACTCTTTGCGGCCAATGACCTGATGGCTATCGGGGCTTTAAAAGCCTTTGCCAAGCTAAAGATTCGGGTACCGGAAGATATATCCATAATCGGATTTGATAATATACCCTTTTCTGATTGCACTTATCCTCCCTTGACCACCATTGCTCAACCTACTTATCTGATGGGGCAAAAGGCAGTTGAGACTTTGCTCAAACTGATAGATAAGAAGAAAATAAAGAAATCTGTAGAGCTTGAGACTGAGCTTATTGAACGGGATTCAGTATGCAGATGGGAGGTTTGAAGATGAAAAAAAATGGAATTTTAAATCCTCAACTTAATCGAGTTATCTCTGAGATGGGGCATCGTGATATGTTAATAATTGCTGATGCCGGCCTACCTATTCCTAAAGAAGTGGAGAGAATTGATTTAGCTTTAAAATGTGGAACTCCTTCTTTTGCAGAAGTCTTGCCAGCAGTCCTTTCTGAATTAAAAGTCGAAGAGGCCTATGTAGCTAAGGAAATTAAAGAGAAAAATCCTCAAACCTTAAATTTGATTTCCTCATTAATTGGGGAAGTTAAGTTTATTACCCATGAAGAGTTAAAAGAATTATCTAAAAAGACCAGAGCGATTGTTAGGACGGGAGAATGTAGTCCTTATGCCAATATTATTCTAATCTCAGGAGTGACATTTTGAACGATTTAGCCTTAGAATTTATTAATATTTCTAAAAGTTTCCCCGGGGTGCAAGCCTTAAAAGAAGTCAATATTCAGATAAAAAAAGCTGATGTTCATGCAATTGTAGGAGAAAACGGTGCTGGCAAATCGACTTTGATGAAGATAGCTGTAGGGGAATTGCTCCGTGACGCCGGGATTATCAAAGTATTTGGCCAGGAAGCTCAAATTAATTCTCCTTCTGATGGCTATAGCTATGGAATTAGTTTAATTCATCAGGAATTTAGTTTAGTTTCTACTTTAGATATAGCTCAAAATATCTTTTTAGGTCGGGAGTTAACCAGAGGACATTTACCCTTAATGGATAGTAACTTAATGTATAAACGAACTGAGGAAGTTTTAGATTCCCTAAAGATGTTTCGTTTAGATTCCCACTTAAAGATAGGAGATTTAACTGTTGCCCAGAAGCAAGTGGTGGAGATTGCTAAAGCCTTATCTTTAAATTCTAAAATAATTATTATGGATGAACCTACTGCTGCCTTAACTTTAGAAGAAACCGGCCGTCTCTTTGAGGTAGTTCGGGGGCTAAAAGCCAAGGGGGTTACCACGCTTTTTATCTCTCACCGCTTAGAAGAGATATTTGAGATAGCTGATAAAGTAAGTATCCTGCGAGATGGAGAATTAATCTTAACTAAACCGGTAGCTCAGATTGACCGTAATCAGGTGATTAATAATATGGTCGGTCGTTCTTTAGAGTTTATCTTTCCCCCTAAGGCTAAACAGAAAGAAGAAAGTAAAGTGATTTTTGAAGTAAAAAAAATCAAAAAAGAAAGACAATTTTCAGATGTCTCCTTTCAACTTAAAGAAGGAGAAATCCTTGGTCTGGCTGGTCTGGTGGGTTCTGGTCTTTCGGAGGTAGCTCTGGCCATCTTCGGTCTAAACCATTTAGATACAGGAGAGATATATATAGAAGGAGAAAAGGTAGATGTAAATTCCCCTTTTAAGGCCATTGAACACGGTCTGGCTTTACTACCGGAAGACCGAAGAAAATTAGGACTGGTCATTGTTAGAAGTGTATTAGAAAATCTTACTCTTCCGGCACTTTATTGGGATATTGCTAAAAAATATTTTATTGACTTGAAGAGAGAATTGTTGAAGGCCAAAGAAGCACAGAAGGAATTATCTATTCGTTTTGCTTCCTTTTCCCAGAAAGTAGAGTCTTTAAGCGGAGGTAATCAACAGAAGGTGGTGGTTGGTAAGTGGTTGCTCACCAGGCCTAAGATTTTGATTATGAATGAACCCACCAGAGGGATAGATGTAGGAGCTAAATTAGAAATTTATAATATTGTTAATACTCTGGCCAAAAGAGGGATAGGGATAATCTTTATCTCTTCCGAGTTTTCGGAAATATTAGGAATTGCTCATCGAGTTTTAGTAATGAGCGAAGGAAGAATTACTACAGAATTAGATCCGGAGAATTCAACAGAAGAAGATATTTTAAAATTTGCTATAAGGAAAAAGGTGTCTTAATATGAAAAATTTACAGTTTAAAGACATGATTCGGCGATATGGAATATTAATCGGTTTAATCGGATTAATTACTGGATTTTCTGTTTTATCCGAGCGATTTTTTACTATATCCAATATGCTTATTGTAATGAGACAGACTTCTATTGTTGCTTTTCTGGCTGTGGGTATGTCCTTTGTGATTCTTGGGGCTGGCATAGATCTCTCCGTTGGTTCTGTTTTAGCTTTCTCCGGAGCAGTAGGAGCAGGAGTAATGCAAAACGGCGGAATATTTTTTGGCATTCTTGCTGGACTGGCTCTGGGAACTGCTTTAGGGACTTTTAATGGAATAGTAATTACTAAATTAAAGATACCTGCCTTTATCGCAACTCTGGCCATGATGGCTATAGCTCGAGGGGGAACCCTGGTTTATACTGATGGTCGCCCGATTACTGGCTTACCTTCTTCTTTTGCTTTTTTAGGAAGAGGATACATAGGAAACGTTCCTTTCCCTATAATTTTGATGTTAATTATATTTATATTAGCATATATTGTTTTAAAATTAACCCGTTTTGGTCGTTATGTCTACGCCACCGGTGGCAATATTAATGCTGCTCGAGCATCAGGAATAAAAGTAGATAATGTTATTATTTCTACCTTTGCTATTAGTGGTTTTCTTTCAGGATTAACTGGAATGGTTTTGGCTTCCCGGCTTAATTCTGCCCAACCAACAGCTGGCATGGGTTATGAGTTAGATGCTATTGCAGCTGTAGTCTTGGGTGGAACTAATCTTTTTGGAGGAGAAGGGGAGCTGTGGGGTACTCTGGTTGGAGCTTTTATTATGGGTATCTTGAA
>JAUVOA010000035.1 GCA_030599445.1 Atribacterota bacterium
ATAACAATATCATCGTAATATTTTTTTAATTTATTGTTTATCCTTTGTATGCAGTAATCGATAGTCTCCGGTGCTAAATTGGGAACACCTTTATCCCCGTGAATCATCCCGGAAATATTGTACCGATAACCACCACCCAAAGGAGATAGAACCGGTATGCCAGTATTATCAACTTTATACGGGAGATACTCCTCTTGAGGGGGTGCATTAGTGCGTCGGTTGATAATTTCGAATGAATCTGATTCGGGGATGGTAATGCTCTCCCTGATATGGGCTAAAAGTTCATCGGCTAAAATGACGACCGGAACCATATATTTTTCCGATAAATTAAAGGCGGTAATGGTTAATTTATATGCTTCTTCAACGCTGGAAGGACAGAGTGCAATTCTTGGGCTTTCTCCGTGAGAACCCCATTTGGTTTGCATGATATCTCCTTGCTGAGGTTTAGTCGCTCCACCTGTACTTGGACCTACCCTTTGTGCATTGTAGATGACAATCGGTATTTCTACCATCGCAGAATAACCTAAGAGTTCTTGCATTAAGCTAAACCCTGGTCCAGAGGTGGCAGTTATAGCTTTTTTACCTGCGGCCGATGCTCCTATTAATACCCCAATGCTGGCCATTTCATCTTCCATTTGAATAAATCGACCTCCATGAGCAGGTAATTTTCTAGACAATATCTCTATAACCTCAGATGAAGGGGTAATGGGATACCCGGCACAAACTTTCACACCTGCAGCAAGTGCCGCTTCTGCAACTGCCTGATTTCCCTGCATCAATACTTTCTTAGACATTAACTTCCTCCTTTATCTCAATAGCAAAATCAGGGCACCTTAATTCACATAATTTACATTTGCTACATTTTGTTTCATCTTTTACCTCGGGATAACCTTTTTTGTTTTCGCATAAAACTTCTTTAGGACAAAAATCTACACAAATACCACAGGCCTTGCACCATTTTAGGTTAATGTTAATTAGTGACATCTTTTCTCTCTTCCTTTTATTTGATTATTATTTTAATACTTTTTATATTTTTAAAACCTTATCCTCTTAGTACTCCGTTTTCTATTAGCTCTTTACCAAAACTTCTAATTCTCTTTCTACTATCCAATATTCAATGGCATATACGATAAAATATACCTTCGTTTAATTCATTTTTAAATTCAAAAAACTATATATTATTACAGAGAATTTCAGGAATATTATTTTTGAGATTTCCTTCAGAATCTTACTCGTCTTTGAATCGTTCTACTAATGCTTATTTGTTTGAACGATAATTATCCATCAAAAGCAACTTTTTTATTCCTTATATAAATCGATTTAACTTTATTTAATTTGACTTTAATTTTTCCTTACTCTAACTCTACATTTTTTAATATATTAATTATTGTATTTTCCATATGTATCTGACTTAATTTATTTGCTTCTTCTGAATCATGTTTTTTTAAAGATTCCATAATTGCTCGATGTTCCTCTAAAGAACACTTTATTCTTTCGGGAACGCTAAGTGACATAACTCTATATCTATAAATAAAATTACTTAAATTTTCCCGCACTTTAATGATCCATTTATTTCCACATACATCTAATATCAAATCATGAAATTTATCATCTACTTCACAATAAGAGGATAAATGTTTTTTGGTGGCATAAAGACTCATTTGTGTAACAATTTTCTCTAATTTGTCTATTTCCTGGCTGCTAATCCTTTTAGCGGCGATACTTGCGGCTAATCCTTCTAATGCTCCACGAACTAATAAAACTTCTTTCATGTCTACGAGGGAAACTTTCGAAACAGTCATTCTCTTATTTGGAGATGTTTTTACAAGTCCTTCAGCTGTTAATTTTCGTATGGCTTCTCTAATAGGAGTTCTACTTACATGCATTTCTTTAGCAAGTTTATTTTCTGATAATCTAGAACCTGGCTCTAAAATCCCTCGCACAATTTCTTTTTTTAATACTTGATAAACTTTCTGACTTAGTAACTCGTATCCTTCTATCTTTAAAATATCTTTCACTTTATTTTCTCCACTAATATTTATGATAATTTGGTATACATTATGCAGTTTTAATACTTATTGTATACATTATACTGTAATTACTGGAAAATCAAGCTTTTTTAAAAAATTTTGTGATTCTTAATTTATTTTCTCTACTTTGATAGTTAAAAAATACAAAAAAATTTCAAAATAAAATGAGGAAAAACTATAATAAAGAGGAATTAAAATGGGTGTTGTTTTAATACTTATGGATTTTTTTTGAACTATTTCCATTAAACCTACGCCTCCTGCTAGAAAGCAAGGGTGCAGTTTATATAATTTGAAGTATAAGGATCTATTTATTCAAGAACATTACTTGTACATTTAGTTAAGAACTAATGCAATTACGGTAACACGGTATTTCCTAAAGGTAGAATGTAAACTTGAAAATCTTCTCCATATTTTTCTTTAATATAATTTAGAGCTTTAGAAATATTTTACATTTAGATGTAATTCATCTAATAAAGGAGGTAAAATTACCTCATAAGGTGTGGGTCTGGTTATATCGTTTACAATGATTAAAATCTTCTTGGCTTTTCTCTGAAAGATTAATTCCCTCAGAGAAGGGCAACCAATCGGATTTTTTAAAAGATCTTTTAACCTATTTTCCGGATTTAACAGAACTTTTTGTTTTATTAAATTTAGTATTTTTATTATATTTTTATCTTGTAATACTAATTAAACTTCCTCTTTACCATATTTCAATTTCATTTTTTTGCCTCTAGTAAAATAATAATTAATTCTATATTACTATTTTCAATATTTGAACTTTTACAATACTGCAACTATAAAATTATTTTCTATTTGTATTTTATTTTAGATTCTCGCTACACCACTCTCTACAGCCGCCTTGGCCACTGCCTCTGATTCCCGCTCTACTACCCGGGGGTCAAAGACATCTACGATAACATTATCATCGCTTAATTCATCCTCTGAGATTAAAGAAGCCAGGGCATAGGCCGCTGCCAATTTCATCTCTTCGTTTATCTGACTGGCTCTCACTTTTAGAGCTCCTTTAAAGATGGCAGGGAAACCGAGACAGTTGTTCACCTGGTTGGGAAAATCAGATCTGCCGGTGGCAACAATTCTGGCACCTGCAGCTTTGGCTAAATCAGGCATAATCTCAGGGGTGGGGTTGGCCATAGCAAAGACGATAGAATCAGAAGCCATAGTCTTTACCATCTCCGGTTTTAGGGCTCCTGCTGCTGATAGGCCCAAGAATACATCGGCTCCCACTATAGCATCTGCCAGGGTCCCTTTAATTTTATCTTTATTGGTAATTTTTGCCATCTCTTCTTTAACCGAATTCATATTCTCTTTTCTTCCTTTATAGATAGTCCCTTTAGAGTCACAAAGGATGGCATTCTTTACTCCTGCAGACATGATGAATTTTAATACCGCTATGGCTGAGGCTCCTGCTCCGTTCACTACCACTTTTATCTTGTCTAAATCTTTACCTACTACCTTTAAGGCATTAATCAGGCCGGATAAGACTACGATTGCAGTACCGTGTTGGTCATCATGAAATACGGGGATATTAAGTATCTTTTTAAGTCTGTCTTCTATTTCGAAACAACGGGGTGCACTGATATCTTCCAGGTTGATACCGCCAAAGGAGGGAGCAATTAAAGTGACGGCTTCCACAATTTTATCCGGGTCTTTAGTAGCCAGACAGATAGGAAAGGCGTCTACTCCGGCAAAGTGTTTAAAGAGGACGGCTTTACCTTCCATTACCGGTAAAGCTGCCTCCGGGCCGATATCTCCCAGTCCGAGGACAGCGGTACCGTCAGATACGACGGCCACCATGTTACCTTTGGAAGTATACTTGTAGACTTCTGAAGTCTTTTCGTGAATCTCCCTGCAAGGCTCGGCGACTCCGGGAGTATAGACTACAGCTAAGTCATGCATATTTTTTACTTCGGTCTTACTTATTACTTCGATCTTTCCTCTGTTCTCTTTGTGTAACTTTAAGGCCTCTTCGTTGATGTTCATTTACAATCCCCTTTTTTAGCTAAATTTATTTAAATTTAGCTATTTTCTATATTTTGGTGGTTCTGTTTCATATAAATTATTTCCTGCTGAATCTACCACCACTATTGCAGGAAAATCTTCCACATAAAATCGATAAATAGCTTCTGCCCCTAAATCTTCATAAGCTATTACTTCAGATTTTTTTACACTTTTGGCAATCAGAGCAGCCGCTCCCCCTACTGCTACAAAATATACCGCTTTATTCTTTTTTATACTATCGATCACTTCTTTAGAGCGAAACCCTTTGCCAATCATTCCTTTAAGCCCTTTTTCTAACAAAGAAGGCGTATAAGGATCCATGCGATAGGAAGTGGTAGGTCCTACTGAACCACAGGAATATCCAGGTTTAGCAGGAGTTGGACCGGCATAAAAAATAATTTTTCCTTTTAGATCTATGGGAAGTTTCTTATTTCTTTTAATTAATTCAAAAAATTTTTTGTGGGCAGCATCTCTGGCAGCATAAATATATCCGGTTATTTTTACTAAATCTCCGGCTTTTAGTTGGATAATTTTTTTTTCATTTAAAGGAGTGGTTATTTTTATTACTTCTTTCATAGATTTACTTCCTGGTTTAAAATATTTATTTTTATAATAGTCCCTCTGCATGTCGGGCAGCATGACAACAAACATTTACTGCTACCGGTATACCAGCTATATGGGTAGGCAGGTAATCTATGTGCACCGCCAAACTTGAAATATTACCTCCTAAACCCGCAGGGCCAATACCTAAATTATTTATCTTAGTTAAAATTTCTTTTTCCAGGGCAGCATATTTTGAGTTTTTATTAGATTGACCAATTTTGCGAATAATTGCTTTTTTGGCTATTACCATAGCTTTATCGGCAGTCCCTCCTACTCCTACTCCGATAATGGTTGGAGGGCAAGGGTTAGGACCGGCCTTTTTTACCGTTTCTACCACAAAATCTATAATTCCTTTCTTTCCATCAGTTGGTTTTAACATGGCTATAGTACTCATATTTTCACCGCCGAATCCTTTGGGCATCGCTAATAATTTAATCTTATCTCCGGGGACTATATTAGTATAGATAATCGCTGGAGTATTGGTTTTGGTATTTTTTCTTTCAAAGACCGGGTCATCTACTACTGATTTTCTAAGATATCCTTCTTTGTAAGCTTCTTTAACTCCCTGGTTTATTGCTTCAGCAAAGTCACCATCTACCAAATGAACTTCCTGACCCACTTCTACAAATACTACTGCTAGTCCGGTATCCTGACAGATAGGCACCTCTTCTCTTGAGGCAATCTTATTATTTTCTATAATCATCTGTAAGACATGTTTACCCAAAGGAGAATTCTCCTCTTTTAAAGCCTTTTCTAATTGTTGCATCAGGTCTGAGTTTATATAAAAATTAGCCTTAAGGAATAGCTCTTTTACTTTATCTTTAATCTGACTGGTTTTAACTTTACGCATTTTTATTACTATCTTCCTCTTTTTCCTTATGTGCTAAGATATTTGCTAACACATTTTCAATATGTTTCTGGCTTAATCTATCTGCTTGTTCTGCGTTTTTTCTTTTTAATTCTTCTACAATTTCTTGATGTTCTTTTAGGGAATATTTGAGTCTTCCCGGGACACTAAGAGATCTAATTCGGTACCTGCGAGCTTGGTCGCTTAAATTTTTCCGAATCTGAATTAACCGATTATTGCCACAGACATTTAGAATTAATTCGTGAAACTCAGCATCCATTTCGCTAAACGCTAAAACATCATCTTTCTTGGTATAATACTCCATTTGTTTTTGATATTTTTCTAATTCCTTAATTTCTTCTTCGCTAATCATTCTAGTTGCTAAGCGAGCAGCTAATCCTTCCAAAACACCACGAATTTGCAAAACCTCTTGAACATCCTCAACGGAAGCATTGCTAACTACTACCGCTTGATTGGGATTCATCTTAACAAACCCTTCAGCAGCCAATTCCTTTAAGGCTTCCCTTACTGGAGTCCGACTCACCCCCATCTGCTCAGCAATTTTTCCTTCTAATAGCTTAGTTCCCGGTTTTAATGATCCTTTTATAATTTCTGTTTTTAATGCCCGGTAAACTTTTTGGCTTAATAGTTCGTATCCTTCTATCTTTAAAATATTTTCCATTCTCAATGTCTCTCTATCCTAAAGTTTAATCTATTTCATATTTTGTAATTTAGATTTAAGATGGATAATTGTATACATTATACTTTATAATATATACTACTTCTATTTCAAAAATCCTTCTTTTTTTGAAATATTTTTTAAATTTTTTTCATATTTTTTCTAAAAGTTTTTGTAACCCTTATTTTACCTGCTCTTTTTTACGGATCAATAATAATAATTTCAGAATACAAAAATCAAAGTATTAAAAAATAGTTTATTTAATTTATTGTTAAGTGTTTAAAATGGAAATTCTTAAATTATCTGGAGAGAACATCATGAAAGAAAAGAATTATGCTGGATTCCCTCTTTCGAGGGAATGATAAAGGGAAGATACAAAAAATAAAATTCCTCTAAAATAATAAAAATGGAAAAACAATATTAGATTAAGTAATTACTCCAATATGGTCATGAGGTTTAAGATCAAAACATCACAAAGATTGATGGCATTGAAATGTACCTTCAAGGTTTTCCTGATTTTTACTTAAGTTCTTTGATTGCTTTTTCAATTCTGTCTAAACCTTCCTTTATCTCTTCCATAGATTTGGCAAATACAAATCTGACATAACCCGAATAATTAAAAGCAACTCCTGGGACAACTGCCACATGTGCTTTCTTTAGGAAGAACTTAGCTACATCCATATCATTTCTAATTATGTTCCCATCATATTCTTTATCATACAGAGCAGTAACATTCGGGAAAGTGTAAAATGCGCCATCGGGATATTGGCACCTTATGCCTTCTATCTCGTTAAGCCTTTTAACCATATATTCTCTGCGTTTTCCATATTCCTTTATCATATTCCTAACTGGCTCCTGAGTCCCGATCAAAGCTTCAATGGTCGCTTTCTGAGCGATAGAATTAATATTACCTGTTGCATGACCCTGAAGATTGTTCATAGCCTTTATGATCTCCCGGGGACCTGCTGCATAACCTACTCGCCAACCAGTCATGGCATAAGTCTTCGACACACTGTTTACGGTAATAGACATCTCTTTTTCCTTCTTGCCCAAAGAGGCGACACTTATATGATTCCTGCCATCGTAAATAAGATGTTCATACACTTCGTCTGTGATCATGAATACTCCACGCTCTATAAAAAAATCTGCAATTTTTTTCAGCTGTTCTTTTTTAATAATAGAACCAGTTGGGTTATTGGGACTATTTATTATAAAAGCCTTAACATTGGGAGTAAAATTTTCTGAAACTTCCTCAAAAGTGGGGCGGAAATTATTTTCCTCTTTCGTTTTAAAAAAGACCGGTTCGGCTCCGGTAAGCTTTATCTGTTCCGCATAACTTACATAACAAGGGGTGGGAATTAATACCTGATCTCCATCCTCGCAGATGGTCCTAAAAACTTCGTAAAGCGCCTGTTTGCCACCATTGGATATTATGATTTGATCCGGTTCGTAGTCTATTCCATTTTCTCTCTTAAACTTATCCGCAACAGCCTTTCTGAGTTCCGGAATGCCAGGTACATCCGTATATTTAGTAAAACCTTCCTTAATGGCTATTATGGCTGCTTTTTTGATGTTATCCGGCGTATCGAAATCTGGTTCTCCCTGGGCAAAACTTATTACATCTATACCTTGCCTCTTCAGTTGATTCACCAAAAACGAAGTCGCTTCTGTGGCAGAAGGGCTTATATTTGCTACTAATTTTGAAATTAACTTACTAGCCAAAAAAATCCTCCTTTTCATGTAATGGCATTTTTATTTAGTCTATAAAATTAGTCTCAACTTGTTTTTCTACTTTTTCTAACAATCTTGATGGCTTCTGGGGCACAAAATTGAATACAGAGTGGCATCTCTTCTTGTTCACACATATCACAGCAAGATTGGTCTAGATTTATTTTGATATCACCATTTTTATTATTTCTGAAAACCTCGATACAACTCGTATTTTCTATAGAGAAAGTCTTGGAGCGATGATATGAACAGGCTAAAACACAAGCTTGACAACCTGTACATTTTTTTTCATCAATTTCCAAACAATATCTTAATTTTTTATTCATTTATTTCCCACTTTTATTTTGTTTTTTGAGATTTTTTTGAGGTGGAAGTTTTCCAGCTTTTTTAAGTCTTTCTTTCACATCATTAAGCCCTAGTTTTAAAAGACATTCTTTTGGTTGCCATCCAGTTACAACATCCCAACCATGGGCAACATAATAATCATCTAGCATTTCTTCCCATTTCTCAGGCAAAAGTTTTTCTCCAGCAAATTCTCCTGAAGAAACTGGAATTTCAGTCAATTTATATGGAGGTCTATCATCTTTTCTGGTAAAACCAGCATGAAGTGTATTAAAAGCTTTTTCGACGTTGTAAATAGATTCCCCAAGATTAAGTAAATCTTTTCCTTCTAATTTCCAACCGGTAGCAAGTGAAATAAGCTTAGCAAAGTCATCAGGACCTATAAGGGAAGTATCAATCCAATAGGTTGTAAATAAACATAATCCAGCCATGTCAGCGATTATTTTATATTTTTCAAACCAGGCGACCAGTTTTCCTTTTCCCTTATAGACTGTTGGTTTTCCAGCAGTAGAAATGTCAAATAAACGCATGCTTTCTTCAGGTGACATTCTCTTCTGTTCCGTATTAGGAGCTCCAGCAAGATGACCACCGCCTGAAGTACTCGTCATTATTCCTAAAGCCCATCCTTTATGAGACCTAATTGCTTGTTCACACATGCCGTGCCCCTTAACATGCATTGCATATTTCTCAGTACCCCTACCGACAATCTGTGACGCACGATACACTCCTTGAGCAAGGATATCCCCAAAACCTTTTCTATAAGCAATTAATTTAAATAATTTTAATTGGAGGTCTCCATCTCCCCAATGAAGATCCAATCCATCTGTTATATCTTTTCCGATAAGTCCCTTCTGATAAACATCAATAGCCCACGCTACTACAGCAGAAAGAGAATCACAATTCATGCCATACCTATCAGCCATCTCATTCGCCATGAGAATATATTCTCTGCTTGGTAAATCAATATTTGTTCCAAAAGCTCGATATACATTTGTTTTAAGAGCTTCAAGTTTTTGTCCAGCGAATTTGCCCTCATTAACGTGATAAAAACAACTACAATTAATAGGGCAAACAAAATTAGCCATTCTTCTGACTTCATATTTTTCTTTAAAAATTATCTCTCGTACCTGCAAGGTTTTTTCTGCTTCCCATACTTCATCTTCCATATTTTTGACACTTTGGGCTAAAGTACCGTATACTCCTCCTGCTCCTGCGGTGCCAAGATTACTATATTTCCGAAAAAGCTGAATAGTCTTTGATTGAAGCAAGCGTTTCCAAATTTGTTTAGTAAAATTTAAAAAATGTTCAGGATCATAAATCTGAACAGATCCTTTCCCTCTTACTGCCACCGCTTTAAGATTTTTCGAGCCCATAACAGCGCCACAACCACCCCAGCCAGCAGCTCTTGCACGATCAAACATAATACATGCCATCGTAACAAGGTTTTCCCCTGCCTGGCCAATAGCAGCTACATGAATTTTATCATCGCCAAGTTCTTGCATTATTGAAGCTTCTGTTTCCCAAGTATCCTTTCCCCAAATATGCTTAGCAGACCTGATTTCAATTTTATCATCATGAATAAATAAATAAATTGGTTTCTCTGCTCTCCCCTGGATAACTAGATGATCAAAACC
>JAUVOA010000250.1 GCA_030599445.1 Atribacterota bacterium
GCTCTACCCTCTGCACAACTCCGGTAACAATATCTCTCTCTTTATCAATATATTTTTCATAAATTACATTTCTTTCAGCTTCTCTAATCTTTTGGACTATTACTTGTTTTGCTGTTTGAGCAGCTATTCTACCAAATTCTTGAGGCGTGGTTTCTATTAAAATAGTATCCTCAATATTATACTTTTCTTTATCCGATATTGTTAATTCATCTATGCTAATTTCGTTTAAAGGCTCTGAAACTTTTTGTACAATAGTTTTTTTGGTAAATACTTTAATTTCTCCGGTGTCTTTAGAGATGTCTATTTTTATATCATCTATATTGTTTGAATAATTTTTTTTATATGCAGAAATTATTGCTGATTCAATCGCTTCTATCAATATATCTTTTGATATTCCTTTTTCTTTTTCTATTTCTTCTAATACTTTTTCTAAATTTATATTCATATAATAATATATTCCATCCTCCTTCCTATTAAAATGTTTCAAGTGAATTAATTGCTTAATATATAACAAAAGAGTGGTTTTAAATACCACTCTTTTGAGGAGAACAACTTTTTTACTTAAACACAAATAATTATAGCATAAAACTATTGTTTTAGCAATATTTTTGTGGGCACGATGCATCGTGCTATAAATATTAGGTAAAACCTTTCCAAAACTTTTCTTCTATTTCATCAGGTTTTCCCTCAAGATTTTCTCTATCATATTGCCATCTTAGGGGATTGTTTTGAATATATTCACGAATACGATTTAATTCTCTTTCGTTTCTTATTATATGTTCATAATAATTTCGCTGCCATACAGAATATAAAAATGGATAATCCAATCGTTTAATTTCTCTGGTAACAGCAGATTTGAAACCACGTACAATGGAACCAATTGTTTGAGAGGGGGAACGAAATTTATTTGTAGGGGCGTATTGCAATACGCCCTTTCTATTGTCTGTTAATACTATAATCCCATGAAAATGATTGGGCATAACTATATATTTATCCGATTGAATGTTTTCACGAATTTGAAAAGTTTTTAACCATTCTCGTTCGGTTATTTTTCCTAATACATTCAATTTTATTTTACCATCAGTTATATATCCAAGCATATTCTCCTTACGATAGGTGCAAATAGTAATAAAATATGCACCCGGTAGAGAATAATTATATTTTTTTATTCTAAGGGAATGTCGATGATATTTGTTGAAATTAAAGTTATTATTATTACTATTTATTAGCATCTTATATTTTTCCTTCTTAATGATCATTGCAAAGGGCGTATGCAATACGCCCCTACAAATTAATGTAATAACATTCGTTCCCTGTAGGGGCGTATTGCATACGCCCTAATTTTCTCCTATAGGCACGATGTATCGTGACCCTTCATTTTTTTCAGTATATCACTATTTTGTGAACTTATTCAGACCCCGCATTCCTATCGAAGAGATATAATTAGAACAGATTTGGTTTAATCTGACACTAACTATTTCACCTTTTTTGCCGATAAAATCAGGAATTATCACTTTAATATAATTACCTGTGATACCGCGGGAATAGATTCTTCCTTCTTTGTCTTTTATCTCGTCCTCGACTAAAACATCGGCAATCGAATCGAGGTATCTTTTCTGAAAATCGTAAAATAATTCTTTAGACAGGTCTTGTAACTTTTTACTTCTTTCTTTTTTTACTATATTATCGACTTTATGGGGCAGCAAAGCTGCTAAACACTCTTCACGATTAGAATACTGAAAAACGTGTATTTTTGCAAAGCATATTTTTCGAATAAAATTAACGGTCTTACTGAAACTATTACCATCTTCATTGGGGAAACCCACCATAATATCAGTGGTTATAGCTATATCAGGTATTGCTTCTTTTATTAGAGATATCTTTTTGTAGAAAATCGAGGTATCATAAGGACGATTCATAAGATTAAGAATTTTATCATCACCGTGTTGTAAAGGAATATGCAGGTGATGGCAAAACTTAGAGGTTTTTTTGAAAATATTAAATAATTCATCATTGATATCAATTAATTCTATTGAACTTAAACGAATTCTTTTTATTCCCTTAAAATTACTAATCAGAGAAATTAATTTTGCTAAACTTGTCTTCCCTTTATCTATATCCCTTCCGTATGTTCCTAAATTAATTCCGGTAAGAACCACTTCTTTAACACCATTATTTTTTAAATTAGAAACTTCTTCTAATATATCTTCTACAGATCTACTTCGAGCAGGACCTCTAACATAGGGAACTTTACAATAAGTACAAAATCTATTGCAACCATCTTGTATTTTAAGCCATGCACGAGTATGCAAGCTACTTGATTTATTTCTAAGAACATTATCATATTTTTTCAAATATTTTGCAGGCTTTACTCTAATAACCGTATCATGGAAATCTATTTTTTCTAATTGTTTTAAAATATCATTTTTTTCCCCATTTCCGGCTATTAGACTTATCCCTTCCATTTCTTGTAGATCTTCGTAATTAGATTGTGCATAGCAACCGGTTACAACTATTTTTGATTTTCTATTTTGTCGGATAGCTTTTCTTATCATCTGTTTAGACTTTCGATCTGCTTCTTTGGTTACAGTGCAAGTATTTATTATATAAATATCAGCATTTTGGTGAAAATCTACTATTTGAAAGCCTTTATCTTTAAATAAATTGATAATGCTTTCTGTTTCATATTGATTTACTTTACATCCGAGTGTTTTAAGGGCAACTTTAATAATAAATGTTCCTCCTTAAAATTAGTTAGCTGGTTAGTTGGTTAATTAGTTAGTTGGTTAGTTAGTTACCTGGTTAACTGGTTAAGGAAATAAAAGCCAAATTAGTATCGAGTATAAATACAGTAATGAGTAATGAGTGATGAGTAAATAGGATTATAGTCATAAATTTACATAAACGGGTTACTTGTTAACCAGCTTACCAACTAAACAATTATAAATGATATATAAAATCGAGATTGCTTCGTCACTTTGTTTCGCAATGATATATCGCAATGACATATCTGTTTTTGCATTCTGGCACTTGATTTTTTTTATTCCCTAACCAGGTAACCAGTAAGTGATGTAACGTGTAAGATGTGATAAGTATAATGTAATAAATACTTGTTTTTATAATTTTAGAAATTTAATCTCATTACTTATTACTCATTACTCGTTACTTATTACTGTTTTAGCCAAAAGCATTTTTTATTTTCGCAAAAATACCTTTCTCTCCTAATTTCTCTAAATCTTCGCCA
>JAUVOA010000194.1 GCA_030599445.1 Atribacterota bacterium
AAAAAATTCACCCGTAGTTCCAG
Source organism: Atribacterota bacterium (assembly GCA_030599445.1). Lineage (GTDB taxonomy): Bacteria > Atribacterota > Phoenicimicrobiia > Phoenicimicrobiales > Phoenicimicrobiaceae > Sediminicultor. Next base: position 24 of record JAUVOA010000194.1, read on the forward strand.
TGAGGATAATAGAATCAGCCTGTTGGTCAGCTATAAGCTTTTCAGCAATACTTACTGCTGCTTCATAATCTACACTTTGATCCTCCTTAAAAGGGGTGACTAATGGAGTCAATATCTTCCCGTACTTTTCTTTATCAAACATTAAAACGCCTCCTTAATATTATTTATCAAAACAGATTATATTTTTAAATATCATAAAAACATTATAGCACTTTATTAATTAGTTTAAACAGAAGACTCTTTACTTATTTTCTTTAAACTATTACTCAATTTAATGCCAAAAATTAAAGAAAGTATCCCAAGCAAAATTAAACTTATATCAAGCCAATTATTAAAAAATATCGTTAAATTTCCTCTAGATATGATTAAGGCTCTTCTTAGATTAGCTTCAGCTATTGGCCCTAAAATTAAACCCAGTAGAACCGGGACTACTCCGAATTTTAGTTTTTGTAAAAAATAACCTAATATTCCAAAAATTAGGGCAACACCAATATCAAAAACACTCCTTCTTATTGCAAAGGCACCAACTAAGCATAACAATAAGATAATTGGTAATAAAATTTTTTTTGGAATAGTAATAAGTTTTCCCATATATTGAGCTAAAATTAAGCCTTCGATAAGTAATACAAAACACGCTATGATTATACTAGCAAAAACTGCATATACAATTTCAGGATTATTTTTAAAAAGCAATGGCCCTGGTCGCAATCCCAAAATCATAAGCCCTCCTAATAATACAGCAGTTGCTGCCTCTCCAGGTATCCCCAAAGTTAATGTTGGAATCAATGCTCCTATGGCAGCTGCATTATTACCTGCTTCTGCTGCCGCAATTCCTTCTATGGCTCCATGACCAAACTTTTCCGGATGTTTAGATAATCTTTTTTCATTTTGATAGGGGACAAATGAACCTAAAACAGCCCCAGGACCGGGTATAGCCCCAATAATGTTTCCAATAATTGATGCGCGAATTATTGTTGGAAAAATTTTTTTTATTTTGCTAAAATTAGGTAGTTTGGTTTTAACTTTTTCAACCTTTACAATGGGAATATCTATAATTTCGATCTCAAAAAACATTTGAGAAATTGCAAATAATCCAATCAGGGCAGGCACTAAAGAAAATCCTTCCATCAAATTATAATTATTAAAAGTGAAACGGGGATAACCTACCATTGGGTCTAAACCACAAGTAGAAAGTAAAAGTCCTAAGACACCAGCAATTAAACCTTTTATCGTAGATTCGCCAGATATCGCTGAAATTATAGTTAATCCCAATATAGCTAATAAAAAATACTCTGCTGCACCAAATTTTAAAGCAAATTCTGCAATTAAAGTAGAAGCAAAAATTAAGATAATTGCTGATAAAAAGCTCCCAGTCGATGAGGAAAAGACATGAACACCCAAAGCTATACTAGCCTCTCCCTTTTGCGTTAAAGCAAAACCATCGGATATAGTCGCTGCTGAAGCAGGAGTTCCGGGAGTTTTTATTAGTATTGCTGGAATACCTCCACCATGTATTCCCCCAATAAAAATACTAATTAATAAAGTTAATCCAACTTCTGGAGGCATGCCAAAAGTAAGAGGTAAAGCTATAGCAATGCCCATGGTGGCCGTTAATCCTGGCATAGCTCCAATGATAATTCCTGCCCCTACACCTAAAATTATAACCAATATATTAATGGGATTAGAAAAAACTATTAAAAAACCCTGCATTAAATAGTTAATCATCTATACTCCTTTATACTCCTTTTAAAAGAAAATATTTTCAATAATTCCCTCAGGTAAAAAAACCATAGCCATTTTACTAAAAACTAAATATAAAATAACGGAAAACAACAAGGGAACTAGTAATAGTATTATTTTTCTTCTTTCACCGAAAACAAACATTAAAGTTATAAGCAATAAAAAAGAAGACAATATAAAACCTAAAACTTCTAACATCTGAATATAAATAATTAAAATAATAATTACTGCTACAATAAGTTTATGGCCCTTTTTAAATTCTTTAAAAGTAGGTTCTTTTTTAGAAAAAGAAGAATTCTTTATAGCTTGAATAATTATTACGATACTAAAAATAATAAGTAATCCTGCTAATAATTTAGGAAATGTACTTACTCCAATCCCTGTTTTTGAGGAAGGAAAGTCTTTACTAATCCAAAAAACAAGAAAACTAACCAATAATAAACAAATTGCTGCTACAATATCAGCTTTAGAGTTTTTCCTCAAATCATGATCACCTCTTTAATTATGATTATATTATTAATTTAATAGTTAGATTTTACAAACTATTTTACACCCTAAGAATGGATTATATTATTAATATTTATTTAATTTTTCTTATAGCAATTAAAGAATCGGAACATTTTTTCTCGACAGATTTTAGAACTTATTCTATTAAACCTATTTTTTTAAGTGATTTGAGAATGGCAGCGCTTTGCTTTTCAATAAATTCTTTATATCCTTGAGAATCAAGTGCATGTATTCCCAAGCCAAGATTTTCCATTCCTTCTATAAACTCTTTTTCCTGCATTGCCTTAGAAAAACCTTGGTATAGGGCGTCAGCTACATCTTGAGGAATTCCTTTAGGACCAACTAAGCCTCTATGAGTATAAACTTCAATATTATAACCCATTTCCTTAAAAGTAGGGACATCAGGTAATGGTGTTAATCGGTCTGCTCCTAAAATTCCTAAACATTTCAATTTTCCACCTAATACTTGTGAAGCTACTTCCGCTCCTCCAACAGTAACCACATCAATATCTCCTCCCATAACTGCAGCGATTGCTGGTGCTGCACCATTGTAAGGGACATAATTGAAGTCTAAGTCAAAATAATCAGCAACACTTGCCCCGGCAAGGTGCCATATCATACCTTCTCCAGAATGACCTACAGTTATTTCTCCAGGATGTTCCTTGGCATATTCTACAAATTCTTCTATAGTATTCCACGGAGCTTTTGCTGAAACAGTAAAAGCAGCAGGATCACGGTTTAAACACATAACTACTGTATAATCACCAAAGTTAACTGGAAAATCACGTATTTTATCCATCCAACCCACATAACCGGAAGCAATTACTAATTCATATCCGGTTGGTTGGGCTGCTTTCACTCTCTGTAAGGCAATAGCTCCCATGCCACCTTCCACATTTTCCACTACAATTGGCACATCAAAATATTTTTCTCCATATTTAGATAGCATTCTTCCTACTGTATCAGTGCCTCCTCCTGGAGCCCAAGGTACTATTAACTTTATAGGTTTTTCAGGAAAAGTATTCGCATTGGCTATTCCCACAAGTCCTAAAACCATAAACAGTACGAGACAAATTATAAGCATTTTTTTCATCTTCACTCACTCCTTTAAAAAATTATTTTTCTTAATTATATAACCATCCTTAGGGTGAATTTATCAATATTTTCTTTTTCTAAGTAAAAATTTATTTTTTTATAACAATTTTTTGTAATAAATTTCTTTTTTTACATTTTTATCTAATTTAGTTATTCTTAAAATTTGTTTTACTAATTTATTTGTATTTATTTGAAATAATCTCCCTCCTTTTTTAAATTCAAAATATAGTGCTTCCCGTTAATTAGACTAAATCTATTTTGTATCAGCTCTTTATTTTTATGCATTTTTAAAAATAATTAAAAAATATAACCTCATATTTTATTTTAAGTTATTTTTAATTCTAAATTTTTCCATTTACTCGTAGAATTTATTGCCCCCATAATCACCTGCAAATCTTTATATCCTTCATAAAATGAACTTCTTACTTTTTTCCCTAAACGTATGCCTCTATAAAAATCTTCAAACTCTTCTTTATACCCCATACTTTCTTCTACTTCCT
>JAUVOA010000301.1 GCA_030599445.1 Atribacterota bacterium
ACCAGCCCTTTTACCCAGGGCAACTCTAATTCTTTAGCAACTTCTGAAGTAACCGCCTCAACTTTTAAACCAGTTTGCACGGAAAATACTTTTTCTTTAGGAAATTCACTACCTTCTTCTTCCACAGTAGGCATTTCACCAATTTTTACGATAAAATTAATTGTTTTACCATCTCGTACCATTTCTATGTTCGCCTTTTTACCGATATCAATGTCTCTTATTTTGTCTTGAAGTTCTCCTGGAGAATTAACCTCTTCATCATTAACTTTTACAATTATATCTCCTCTTTTTATCCCAGCTTCTTCTGCTGGACTACTCTCAATCACATCTCCTACCAATACACCTTTAGCTTCGGCTAAGTTAAATTGTTCAGCAATTTCCGGGGTAACTTCTTGAATGTACACACCTAACCACGACCTTCTTACTTTACCCAAATTAATAAGATCATCTATATTCCTCTTGGCAATATTAATGGGAATAGCAAATCCTATACCCTGAGCGTAGGGAATAATAGCAGTATTTATTCCCACAACTTCTCCTTTTATATTAAGCAATGGACCGCCACTATTTCCAGGATTGATAGCTGTATCTGTTTGAATAAAATTCCTATAGATATGTCCTCCTGTCCCCGCTGGAATAGAACGACCTTTAGCACTTACCACACCCATGGTTACAGTCTGTTGAAGCCCATAGGGATTACCAATAGCTATGACTATTTCTCCAACTCTTAATTTACCTGAATCACCTAAAGTTACAGTGGGTAAATGATCTGCTTGTATCTTTACTATAGCCATATCCGAAGTTACATCTGAGCCTATCACTTCCCCGGTAAATTCTCTGCCATCAGAAAGAGTAACTTTTATTTTATCTGCTTTACGTACTACATGTTCATTGGTAAAGACATATCCCTCTTGATTTATGATAAACCCGGAGCCCGTACCTTTTTGAGGAATTGTCCTTCTGAATTCTTCAAACTCACGTCCAAAAAATCTTCTGAATACAGGATCTTCAAAAGATGGAAATTGTGTTTTCACCATTCTTACTGTGTCTATATTCACTACAGCCGGTCCAACTCTCTTGGCAATATCTGCAATACTATTGCTAAAAGCTTCAAGAGCTAAATAAGGTTCAGTTTGTTCAGTTTCTGCGCTTACAGCACCTACCCAACTCAAAGAAAGAAAAAAGACTAAAACTGCAACAATAATAAAATTTCTATTTATTTTTACTAATTTCATTTTTATCATTTTATATTTGCTCCTCTTTATAAAAATAAGTTGTAGGGAGGAAAATAAATTTTCCTCCCTTTTTTAAATATACTCTAATATTTACCGAATTTACCAATAAAAACTATTCATCATTCTACCCGTGCTAAACTTTTCCAAAGCAAATATTTGGGAAGGAATGCCTAAGGGTAATTTTGCTTGCTGTTCAGGAGTTAATAAACTTTTAATTTCCAGATATTTTTCAATTGTTTTAACTTTTAATTCTACTTGCAAATCGGCGATTTCTTTTAATTTTTCCCTAATCTTTGCTAATTCAGTTTCCGGTTCTAATAACAATGCTTTAATTTCTAATTCATTAATTTGCATTCTATTCCTAAGTTCAAGAGTATCTTTTTGAAAATCTAACAGAGTTTTATTAATTTCAGCTATTTGTTCTTCAGATAGATTTAGAGACTTGATAAATCCCTTCATTTTTATTGCGGGATTATCTTTTAATCTTCTTTCTATCATTTCTCTACATACATTACTTTTTTGCTGTTGCATATTCTGGTTCACTAAAGGTGTATTTTGCTGAGCATAAGAAGATTGAGCAAAACCTAAAAATACTACAGTTACTGCAACTACTAAGGTTAGTACAATCAGTTTCGTTTTCATCTGTTTCACCTCCTTTTGATTTTTTTATTCTAACCAATAATAAAAGCAATTACTGTGCCAATTTGTAAAAATAACCTCCAGAACTTTTATTTTTTAAAATATTCTTACTGAAAAATGCGATAAACAAAGACTTTTTAAATTTTTTTATCTACACTATTTTATATTATTTTTAATATTAATTTTGTAAACGTCAGTCATATTTATTAAAAATGGTTAATTTTTCTCATTTTCCTATTAAAATAGTGTGCATTTTTTTCGCAATAACCTATCTTTAATTTCTTAAATTTTAATTAGCGCTAACCTTAGTTTAGTTTTATCGGTCAAAGTAAATACTTTTACCAGTAACTGATAGGGGAATACCCATTACAAAATCTGCATCTATCAGACCTATTTTTTTGGCTACTGTTCCAGCACGATACATTATCCGATTATCTACATTCATTATTCCAGCAGTTTTAACCGCTGATCCAATAGCAATTCCCATATCTAAAATTCTAAAAGCACATTGAGGCCCATCAAATTCACTACCCTTATGAGAAATTCGATCAGAACACTGGTTATATCCGCAGGCACCACAATTCAACCCGAGAGATTGAGCATCTTTTAGGCCTATCAATAAAACAGCCAGGGAATTTTTGACATTATCACCATCACGGTCGAAATTTTTCTTGCCCAATTCTTCGCCATAATGAATCATTTCTTCAGCCAATCTGCCCACATCTTCACCATAAACAACTTTTATAACTACAAAATCTTTACCAGCTGATTTTGGGGCAGTACGAGCAGCAACCCCCATCAGATTTGCGACATCCTTTATGGCTTCCTGGATATCGAATTCAGATAAATTTTGATTAGACATTTTTTACCCTCCTTACTGTATTTTTGCGGGTTTGA
>JAUVOA010000207.1 GCA_030599445.1 Atribacterota bacterium
CTTTATTTTTTTCATTCTATTTTCACCTCATCTGAACACAAAATAAAAAAATCCCGTCCCTGATAATCCTTTTGTTAATTATCATTGGGACGAGATTGATAAAATTTCCCGTGGTGCCACCCGGGTTGAGTAAATAATAATCTCCCTCTTAAAACAAGAAATCCCGTCCCCTTGATAATCTTCATTATCATAAAAGGACGAGATGAAATCTCGCGGTACCACCTGGGATTGGATAAATTATTTACCCCACTCATTCAAAGGTTTTTAAAGGTTACCAGCCCATCTTTATTGAGGCTCTCTTTTCAGTCATCTTTTTTAAGATACTTTCACCAAATGTATCTTTCTCTTTTTAATTTAAAGAATGACTTACTTTCCTCGTTAAATTATTCTTTTTATATTTGAAAGATATAATACCCTAAAATTTCACTCTTGTCAAATTTTTTTAAATTCTAATCTTTTTAATATTAATATTTGTTTTAAAGTTCTAAAGCTTCCGACTCCCTGGTTTTACTACGGGAATTCCTTTTTTGCATAAAGGACATTCCTCAGGCAAATAAGTCTTTATATCTACAGTCAGGAGTTTTTCGGTCTTTATTCCAAAATCTACCTTACCTCCGCTTCGATCAATTAACACTCCCACTCCTACAACTTTTCCCTGTCTTGATTTTACGATATCCATAACTTCTCTTACTGAACTTCCTGTGGTAGTAACATCTTCTACTACTATTACTTTTTCTCCCTCTTTTATTTCAAAACTACGCCGTAGGGTCATCTTCCCATTTTCTCTTTCAGTAAAGATTGCCCTCACCCAAGGCCCTAATACCTGAGCCATTACGTGGGCCATAATAATACCACCGATGGCAGGTCCGACAATTACATCAATATCGTCTCCCCTAAACTTCTTCCCTAATTCACTGCATAAATTATGCATAAATCCGGGATGTTGCATCACCTGGGCACATTGAATATAGGTATCACTATGAACTCCTGAGGTTAATTTAAAATGCCCTTTCTGGATAGCTCCTGCATCTTCAAATTTTTTCATTACTTCTTCTGTTTTAATAATCATCTTTTAATTTTCCTCCATTTCTCTTAATATTTTTTTTGCGGCCTCTACCGGATTGGCAGCATTTCTTATCGGTCTTCCTATTACCAAAAAATCAGACCCTAATTTTATGGCTTCCTGGGGAGTCATTACCCTTTTTTGGTCATCGGAAGATTTACCCGCGGGACGTATCCCGGGAGTCAAAATTACAAAACTTTCCCCACAGGCCTTCCTTATTTCCTTAATCTCCCAGGAAGAAGCCACCACTCCATCAAGACCGGCAGCTTTAGCTAATTTAGCCAGATGAACCACTTGTTCTTCTAATCTTTTTTTTATGCCTATCTCTTTTTCTAAAATTTCCTGATTGATACTGGTAAGTAAAGTTACTCCTAAAATTATAGGTTTCCTAATACCTAGTCCCTGACTGGTTTTTGCAGTGGCCTCTGCTGCTGCTTTCATCATTTCATATCCCCCGGAGGTGTGGACATTAAAAATAGAAACTCCTAATTTAGTAGCTACTTCTGCTGCCCGAGCAACGGTATTGGGTATATCGTGAAATTTTAAATCCAAAAAAACCTTACCCCCCTTCTCGTTTACCATATTAACCACCTTAGCCCCTTCAGCAGTAAATAGTTGGCTCCCGATTTTAAAAACCCCTACATAATCACTTAATTTACCCACCAATTCATTTGCTTTTTTAAAATCATCTACATCCAGAGCCAGAACCAATCTTTCTCTCACCGTTAATTGCATTTTCTCCCCCTATTTTTATTAGATTTTTATACTTCCTACTAACTCATTTATATCTTTAATATTATTTTCTATAAGATATTTTTCTATTTCTTCAATAATTTCGATAGTAACCCTGGGATTTACAAAATTTGCTGTTCCTATCTCTATTGCCCGTGCTCCGGCAATGATAAATTCCAGGGCATCCTCAACTTTTATTATCCCCCCTATCCCGATTACCGGGATATTTACCGTCTGAAATACCTGCCAGACCATCCAGAGAGCTACGGGTTTTATTGCCGGACCAGACAGACCTCCACTAACATTAGCTAATTTTGGTCTACGAGAATTGACATCTACTGCCATCCCTACTAAAGTATTTATCAGGGATAAGGCATCCGCTCCTGCTTCTTCGGCAGCTTGAGCAATTGTTTTGATATCTGTAACATTTGGAGTCAATTTTGCGATAAGGGGGAGAGTGGTAGCTTTTCGAATACTACTTACAATTTTATAAGTTGCTTTAGCATCTGTTCCCCAGACCATTCGTCCTTTTTTAACATTGGGACAAGAAATGTTGACCTCCAGACCGGTAACTCCCATCTCCTTTGAAACTTCTCCCAGTCTTCTGGCTAATTCTACGTATTCTTCTAAAGTATCCCCCGAAATATTTATTACCACCGGGGTATTAAATTTCTTTAAATAGGGTAATTTTTCCTTAATTAAGATTTCCACTCCTACATTCTGTAAGCTTATAGCGTTAAGCATCCCAGAAGGAGTCTCTATGACCCGGGGAGGAGGATTCCCCATCTTTGGCTTTAAGGTTATTCCCTTTAATATCATGGCACCCAATCTGTTTAAATCGACAAAAGGGGCATATTCCTGGCCATAACCAAAAGTCCCCGAGGCAGTCATCACCGGATTTTTTAACTTTATTCCAGCTATTTCCACTTTCAAGCAGGGCTTATCAATCATCCCAGACTACCTCACTTCCTCCGAAGACGGGTCCATCTACACAGACTCTCTTATATTCATATTTAACCTTGTCTTCTTTTTTATCCTTAGTTTTTATCTTACAGACACAGCCTAAGCAGGCACCTATTCCACAAGCCATTCGTTCTTCCAAGGATACCTGGCAATCAATATGGGCATCTAAAGAAATCTCCACAATCTTTTTCAGCATAGATTTCGGCCCGCAGGCAAATATCTGATCCGCTAACCATCCTTCTCTGATACTTCCTTCTAATAAATCAGTAACCAGACCTTTATGCTTATAACTCCCATCATCGGTAGCAACATCTACTTTTGCCCCCAAAATCTTATAGCTTTCCTCTCCTATGATCAACTCTTTCTTTAAGGCACCTATCAAGACTCGTACCTCTTTGCCTTGCCTTATAGATTCTTCGCATAAAGCCAGTAAAGGAGCAACTCCTATCCCTCCTCCCACTATCATAATTTTCCTACTTTTGGGATAGATATTAAAACCGTTACCGATAGGACCCATGATATCTAAATCATCTCCGATTTCCCTTTGAGCTAATAATTTTGTGCCATCTCCCACTGCCTGGAATAAAATAAATATTTCTCCTTTTTCTTTGTCTATTCGGTGAATACTTAAGGGACGGCGCAGTAGAGGATAATTATCTTTACTGCATTTAATATGGATAAATTGTCCCGGGAGAGCATCTTGAGCAATTTCTGGAGCTTTTAACCTTATCAGATAAATATTGGGACCAACTTCTTTTCTGGATAAAATCTTTACTTTAATATTTAAAATCACACTCACCTACTTTTTTAATTCACCAACTGACCAATTAATCTAAAAACGATTTAACAACTCAGCATGTTGTGTTTAATCAAATAGACACAATGCATCGTGTCTCTACATTATTAAGCTAAAAACTTAAA
>JAUVOA010000033.1 GCA_030599445.1 Atribacterota bacterium
ACTCATAACTATTATAACTTCTGATCTGATCTATTGACTTCCGTTTTTTGGGGCGTATTTGGTTAGATTCCGGATAGCCCATAGTTATAACCAGCTCGACTCTTTTTGACGGGGGAATATTAAGTATCTTTTTTACCCCTTTTTCATTAAACCATCCCAACATGCAGGTACCCAATCCTTCTTCTGTGGCCTGTAGACAAAGATGTTCGGCAGTGATTCCGATATCAATAAGGCTAAATTGTTTATCTTTGATTGCTTCCGCAACTTTGTTTAAGAAGCCTGGTCTTTCCGAAATTAATATAATTAAAACAGGTGCTTGTAAGGAAAACCGATTGAAAGAGATAAGTTGGCTAAATGTTTCTTTGGCCACCGCTTCTTTTAATTTTGGGTTATCTACTACAATAAAGCTCCAGGGCTGAGAATTACTGGCAGAAGGTGCAAGCCGCGCTGCCTCCAAACAGCGCTCAATCTTCTCCTGCTCAACAGGTTTATCCAAATATTTTCTTACACTTTGTCTGGCTTTCGCTAAATCTAAAAATTTCATCAAATCCCTCCCTCTTAACAGGAACAGGGGACGGTTCTCTGTTCCTTTTTAAGAGATGTCCCCTGTATTTTTACACTTTTTGAATCTCAACTAAACAACTGTGAAATGCTGTTCCATGCCCCATATCACTTATATAATCTCCGATAAGCTCATTTATATTGACCTGGTGTGTGCCATACCACCAGCCAAAATAAGTATGTACAATTCCCGAGGGAACTTTTTTGGTAATGATGGTTTTTAAAATTAAACTACCTCTCTCGTTGTATACTTCTACCTTTTCGCCATCATTAATTCCTCTGTTTTTTGCATCATCAGGATTGATCCAAATAAATGGTTCTTCTTTTAAAATAGATATATCTGAAAATTGAGAATTCATTTTATTTAAAGCATGGCTGCTTATCAAAGACAACGGAAATTTATTATAAATTTCTGGTGAACTGTATTTATTTTCTGCAGACTCACGATATACCGGGAGGGGAGTTTCCCCCCATTTATCTTCCGTTTGGCGACTGAAAAACTCTATTTTTTGGGTAGGGGTATTGAATTTTAAATCACTAAAGGCTATTTCTTGATAGTTTGAGTGAAGATAGGGTTTTTCTTTTAATTTATCGACATCGGTATTTAAATTAGAATTACTGATTACTTTTTCTATAACACTTAAATTATTTTCCGGCAAATAGTCTAAATTAAAACCAAATTTTTTACCTAAAAGTCTGTACATCTCGCTTTCGTGTTTACATTCACCGGGTGGTTCGATTAGTTTTTGTTGTAATTGAATATAAGAATGACCATATCCGGTGATCAAATCATAGTACTCAAACATTGAAGTAGCAGGCAAAACAATATCCGCCATTCTGGCAGTATCGGTTAAAAAAAGATCGGCAACCACGATTAAATCCAATTGATTTATCGCCCGGGCAAGGAGATTAATGTTCGGATTGCTGGTCATAGGATTGGCCTGTTCAATCCAAACAGCTTTCACCGGAGGGGCGGCTTGATTATCCAATTCGCTGGCAAGTTTTGCTACCGGAATTGAATTGCGAATCCTCTCGGGTTTGGGAGGAGAAAAAGGCCAATTTAATTTAGGTGCTTGTCTATCACTAAAGTAAAAACCACAACCTTTTTTCCCAATGCTTCCGGTTAATGCTGACAGAAGAGAAATAGCTCTTACCGTCTGCCCTGCATTAGTATATCTTTGCACCCCCATCCCACAGACAAGAGCATACTCAGGACTTTCCTTTATATAGTTTATTATACTTTTAATTTTATGCAGAGGAATTTCTGTTGTATCAGAAACTTTATCTAAAGGGTAATTTTTCACTAATTCTTTAAACTCAGCAAAACCAAAAGTATGTTGGTCAATAAAATTATCATCTATTAAATTACTTTCAATAAGTTGATTGGCTATTCCCAGGGCAAGACACCCATCAGTTCCGGGTCGAGGATTTAAATATAAATTACTCTTACTTCCTGACTCATTTTCTCTAATATCAATGGTTATTAATTTTGCTCCCTTATCCACTGCCTTATTTACATGATGCATCAAATGAATATTTGTATAGGCGGGGTTTGAGCCCCACAATATTATTAATTTTGAATTTTCCAGGTCAGAAATCTTATTATGTTTTACTTCTCCATAAGTCAAAATGATCGCTTCCTGGGCAGCAGAATCACACAAACCGCCATAAGTGGAAGTAAAACCACCAAACTGATACCAGAAACTATAAGCACAATTTTTCACCACACCTAAGTTAGCAAATCTATTATAATATAAAACCGACTCTGGTCCATACTGCTCTCTTAACTTTTTCAGCTTTTCATAAATTATATCTAAAGCCCGCTCCCAGCTAATTCTTTTAAATTTATCCTTTCCGCGCTTGCCAATTCTCTGCAAGGGATATAATAATCTTTCTGGTCCGTAGACCATATTCGGATAGTTTTTCCCTTTAACGCATATCCTGCCCTGATTAACCGGACTATTGCAATTCCCTCTAACTTTTATTACCTTCCCTTTTCCTACTTCAACCTCCAACGAGCAGGAACCAAAACAATCCTTAGGACATACCGTAAAATGCACTAGGGGACGGTTCTTTGTCATTTTTTGTTAACTCCTCTTTCAATAGTCCATCGACTAAATCCTAAAATATTTCCTATTTCTCTGTATGAGAGATTCGTCTTTTCTTTTAATTCTAGTATCAATTTACCTCGATACTCTTTATTTATTTTACCTTTTAGAGATTCTATCTGCAAACCTTTTTCTTTTAAATATCTTGATGCATACTCTTTAGCTTTCTTAGCGCTAGTAATTTCTTTAACTTCTCTAAAGACTTCTTGATAATCCATAAAAGTATCATTGTTTTGTTGACAAGAAAATTCAGTAAATAACCGAATTACTTTCGCTCTATCAGGAGAAAAGAGATTTAAAATCTCCTCTTTATCTATTATACTTTTTTGCTCTTTTAAATAAAGTAAATAACTGCTCCATTTATATTGATGGGGTTGGTTTACTATTTTAGCCTTAACCGGGTTATTGTGGATATACCGTATTAATGATATTAGATAACGATCATTTTCCACCGGTTCACTTTTAAATCTATCCTGAAAAACATGCCCAACTCTATTGTATTTTTTATTAAAATAATAAGCATAAGCGGTATTAATCCTTCTCATTATCCTAGAAATACTATTTTCTTCTTCCTTAAGTAACAAATGTAAATGGTTATTCATCAAACAATATGCGAAAAGAGTATATTCGTTTTTCTTTTTTTTATTGGTAATAATTCGGATAAATTTATTTTTGTCTTCCTCGTCAAGAAATATATCTTTTTTTTCATTTCCTCTTGCTATAATATGATATATTTTACTTAATCCTAATTTTCTTTTTTGTCTAGGCAAAAAATCCCTCCCCTATAAAATTGATTTTTTTACTAAATCAATGCAATATAGTAAATTATTATAAATGCACCAGAGAACCGTCCCCTGTCAGGTTTATTGTGATAAGGAATAATTATTAATATAACATATTTTTATAAAACCTGCCAGAGAACCGTCCCCTGTCAGGTTTTTAGGTATTGGAATTTGTATAATTCGAAGTAGTAGCCCTTTTGGGCAAGTAATTGGGAGTGGGTGCCGCCCTCTACAATCTTACCCTTGCTCATAACATATATCCTATCCACATCCTGGATGGTGGACAATCGATGGGCAATAGCAATACTGCTTCTATCTTTCATAATCTTCTTTATGGCATCCTGGATAAGATATTCAGTCTCACTGTCTATGCTGCTGGTCGCTTCATCAAGAATGAGCACTCGGGGCTCTTTGGCCAGAGCCCTCGCAAAAGCGATAAGCTGCCTCTGGCCAGTAGAGAGATTTGAGCCTCCTTCAGAAACAATATTCCTATATTTTTTCTTTAATTTACTAATAAAATTGTGGGCATTAACATATTCTGTATACTCAATCATTTTATTATCCTCTACTTCGTTGTTGAGAATAATATTATATTTAATATCTCCGGCAAACATAAAAACGTCCTGCAGAACTAATCCGAAATAGTTTCTTAAAAATTTCAAGTCCATATCTTTTATATTAATTCCGTCAATTAAAATCTCTCCCTCGGTAGGATCATAGAATCTCAAAAGAAGATTTATTAAAGTCGTTTTCCCTGCCCCGGTTGCCCCTACAAAAGCAACCGATTCATTCGGTTCAACTACAAAAGATACATTATCAATAACTTTCTCATCCATTTTATATTCAAAAGATACATTTCTGAACTCTACTCTTCCTTCTATTTTGTCAGGATATTTAGGACGCTTAGGAGAATGTATTTTGTCATCCTCCTCAAAAAGCAAGAATATTCTTTCCGATGAAGCCATAGCCGATTGTAATATATTATATCTTTCAGAGAAATCGAATATGGGCCTAAAAAGCATATGGATATAAGAGATAAAAGCAATAAGTACTCCCAGGGAAATTTCTCCCGCCAATACACCTTTTCCTCCAAAATATATTATTGTGCCCAGGGTAAAATAAGACAAAACATCAATTAGTGGCCTGAATATAGAAAATATTAACAGTTGATGCATATTAGCATTATAATAATTTGTACCAATTTTATTAAAATTATCCTCAGATTTGCCCTCTTGATTGAAAGTCTGAATCAGTAAAACCCCCGATATTGCTTCTGATAAAAAGCTGTTCACTTTGGCCAGGGCAATTCTTACTTTTCCGTAGGCTTCCCGGGCATATCTCTGGAAAAAATAGAGCATGATAACAATTACGGGGACAAGAACAAATATTATCAGACTTAAATGAGTAGATAATCTGAATATAACAATAAGTATACCTATCACCATAATAAAGTCTTTGGCAGAATAAACAAAGACATCGGTAAACATTTCTCTTAAGGCATCAACATCATTGGTTAGCCTGGTTACCAGTCTCCCTATGGGATTATTATTAAAAAAGTTCAGAGAAAGAGACATTAAATGTCTTACCAGATTACTCCTTAAGTCATACATCACCCTTTCACTAACCACAGCCATCATAACTACCTGAAAATAATTAAAAACAAAAGATATCAGAAGAAGCCCTACATATAACAGGGCAAATAATTTTACCATTTTCAAATCATCATATCTTAAGGTCTTGATATTATCCGGAGAAATTTTCTGCATTTCTGAATAAGGGATGAAACTGCCTTTATCTGTTTTGACGATACTAGGTTGATATTGTTTTAACTTATCCAGTCCTTCTTCATCTTTAATCATTAAATACTTTTCCGGCAAGATAAGCGAATCCTTCTGCAGTTCCAAGTATTCATCTTTACTTAACAAGTTTGAGGGGATAAAGATAATATTGTCAGATCTAACCCGATAGGCTTTATATTTATCGGTAACCTCAACCGTCCTGTCATTAAGGATTAGCCTTAGATAACTTCTTTCAATATAATTATCCACCACATTTTTGGTGATTAAGGGAAGGACAATCTGTATGCCGCTTATAGCCAGAATAAGAATGAATATTATTAAAATCTTCCCCCCGTATGGCTTTCCATATCGCCATAATTTGGAAAATATTTTTCTGTCCAGACCGGAATATAATTTTTCTTCTTTCATCTTTATTCTTCCAATTTTTGTATTTTGTAAATACTTTTATAGATATTAGATTTTTTAATCAGCTCTCGATGGGTGCCGCTGCTTTCAATCCTTCCCCTATCCAGGACAAATATATTATCTGCCTTTATAAATGAAGATATGCGGTGTGATATTACAATGGTAGTAATACCTTTAGAGTAGCTTCCTAAATTCCGAATAATCTCCTTTTCGGTATTGGTATCCACCGAACTCAAGGCATCATCAAGGATAAGAATTTGGGGTCTTCTAATAATCGCCCGGGCAATACACAATCTCTGTTTTTGGCCCCCGGATAGAGTTACTCCCTTCTCTCCCACCACTGTTTTATACTGATACTTTAGTTCCATTATATTCTTATGTATTGAGGCAACTCTGCAGGCCTCTATTATCTCTTCTAAAGTTGCATCGGGTTTACCAAATCTGACATTATCTTCTATGGTATCTGAGAAAAGAAAAGAATCCTGAGGGATATATCCTATACTATCCCTTACTGCTGCTATCTTTATCTTCTTATAATCTATAGAATCATAAAATATTCTCCCCTTCTGGGGTTCGATAATTCTTAAAATTAATCTGGCTATTATGCTTTTCCCGGAACCTATCCTCCCGCATATCCCTATATACTGTCCCTCTTTTATATCAATATTTACGTTATCCAGAACAGCCTGTTCATCATAAGAAAAGTAGATGTTTTCCAGTTTTATGCTGCCTTTTAAGGGATGATACTCTGCACGAGGGGCATCATAAATATCCGGTTTCTCTTCAAGGAGCTCAAGTATACGTTTATAAGAAGCATTGCCTCGTTGGTATACATTAGTCACCATTCCTACTGCCATCATAGGCCAGACAATAATCCCCATATAGGAAAAGAAGGCAACTAATTCACCGGTAGTAAGCTCATTAAGGATAACTTGCTGGCCTCCTACCCAGAGTATTATAGCCATACCAATCTCGGCAAATAAGAATATCAAGGGAAACATAGTTCCCCAAATTTTAATAAGAGAAATATTTTTCCCCAGATACTCCTGGCTTAATTTATCAAAGTTCTTAGATTCAGGCTCTTCTTGCTGAAATGCCTGAATAATCTTTATACCGGATATCATTTCCCGCACTTTTTCAGTCAACAAGGAAAATGACTCCTGGACACTTTTGAATTTTCTAAACAATACCTTTATAAAAAATAATGATATAAGTGAAATAATAGGAAGGGGTATCATAGCATAAAGGGTAAGTTTTGCATTAAGAGTTAACATAAATACGAGAGTAGCGAAAAAAAGAAAGATGGCGTCAAAGCCGGCAATAACTCCGAAGGCACAGGTCCTTCTTACTGCGGTCATATCATTAGTCATATGAGCCATAATATCTCCAATCTTTGTTCTGGTGAAAAAAGAATTGGAGAGCAAAAGCAGATGTTTAAACAGTCTGTTCTTAAAATCCATTTCGATAAAATGGGACATTCCAATAATTATCATTCTCCAGAAAAATCTAAAAATTCCGATGGCTATCGCCAGGGCAAAGATTAAGAGAGTAAACTTCCCAAGATAAGAATAATTATTCCCGGAGGTGGTGTAGGTAGCGATAATATAATCTATAGCTCGCTGAACAATACGTGGGGCAATAAGCAGAGGAATATCCACTGCTACCAGCACAAGAAATCCAAACAACATCTTAAGGGGGGCTTTTTTATAGTAAGAAATGATAAATTTAATTAACATAGTTTTATTATAATATACTTCGGCTAATGTCCTTGTCAATTAAAAAAGATGGTAGAATAAGGGGGGATAAAAAAAGGGAGGGGGTAATCCCCCCCCCTCTTTTATTCTTTTATAAATCTTCTAATAATCTTTCTGCCCATTTGCTGAAGTAGGGCTCATCACCGGCAATTGCCTTCTCCAACAAAGGCTTTGCTGCCTTCTTTTTTCCTCTATCTATCAGCAATTCTGCATAATAAACCAGACCTTCCGGGTCATCAGGAAAATATTCATGGCGTTCCTCAAAATATCTCTGTGATCTCCTTTTATTTCTGAAGGGAAAGGGAAGTTGATGCCAGAATCGCGCAATAGCCAACATCGGACCTCCTATATCATACATTTTGTCTATATCATAAGCTTCATAAAAAGCATCTTGAGTACTTCCTTTTAATCCTTCTCTTAGGGCTTTAAGTATACTAACTCCATCAGAGTAAGTTCCTGCACTAAGTCCAAAATAATAGTGTCCCTCAATTTTCTCAGGTTCAAGTTCCTGGGCTTTTTCTGCATACTCCATCCCTTTTTTCCCATATTCTTTACAAATGTCTTTCCATCCTTCATGCTCCCCTTCAAGAGCATGGTCAGCATACTCTCGATGGGCGCGGGCACATTTCCAGTTGGCCTCATAACTATCCGGATTTGCTTCCACCGCCTTGATATAAAGAGGTATTGATTCCAATATAGGGGTTATATTGGTTATTTCCCCTTTTTCAAAAAGTGCATCAGCTTCTACAAGGGGGTCCTCAGCTATTGAAATAAAGTGGAAGGAAAACAAGAACATACAAACAAGAACATACAAAAAACATCTTTTCATAATAACTCCTCCTAAATATAATATAAGAAATAGAAAACAGAGGATAATTCTCTGTTTTATCAGGGACGATTAATAATGTCTTTAGTTTATTTTTAGTTTGTGCTTAGAATGATGCTTTTAATAATTTTAGTTATTATAATACATATTGGTAAAAAAAACAAAAAAATGACAAATAATCTAATTTGTCTCTATAGGAAATAGAAAGTTTCTTCTAACTTGCGAAAAAGAAAAAGAGGGTGAGGGAACCAGTTATAATAATAATTTGGGCTTTGTAAAATATTGTAAGGTTAAACATAAACAATAAATCACAAAGCCCATACTTTAGAATTACTCTAATTATAAAATTACTAACTTTATTTTACGCTTAATTCATCCATTACCTCAAGAAGGACCACTACAGTATAAGTTGCAGCTGGCCCCCCAGCCATCATCATAGAGACACCCAATCATAACCATCTACTGTTCTGTTACCGCAGGAACAGTAAATACTCGGGCGGCTAAATCTTTATCAATCATCAAAAGACCTCTACCGTCTTTCCCGATAAATTTTAATTTCTGGATAATCTCAGCTGGGCTCGCCTCTTCTTCAACCTGTTCAGTTACATACCATTGCAGGAAAGATTCGGTAGCATAATCATTCTCTTCCCGCGCCAGCTTAACCAGGTTATTAATCATAGCGGTTACCCCTTTTTCATGTTCCAAGGTCTTTTCAAATAAATCAAGCATAGAAGAAAAATCTGCTGGTGGTTGTTCGATAGCTTCCAGCAATACTCTACCTCCCTGTTGATTCACGTAATTATACATCTTCTCAGCATGGAACATCTCTTCCTTCATTTGGACTGTAAACCAGTTGGCAAATCCGTTTAAACCTTCCACGGCAGCATAAGATGCCATGGAAAGATATAAATAAGCAGAATAATGCTCCCTGTTTATCTGATGATTTATGCTTTTAACCATTTTTTCACTTAACATAAAATACATCTCCTTTCTATTTTTTAAAAATATTTTTCTTTTACATATTTAAAACATAATTAACCGTTCTTCATATGTTCTAAAATTCAGAAATTCCTAAATATTTATACTTCCACAACATCCTTCACTTCAGGAACTTCCTTTTTTAAAGTCCTGCCTATGCCCATCTTTAAAGTCATCTGGCTCATCGGGCAACCATAGCAGGCACCGGTTAATTTTACTTTTACTATTCCATCCGGAGTAACTTCTACCAACTCCACATTTCCTCCGTCTGCCTGAAGCGCCGGCTTTATCTTTTCTAAAGCGGCTTCTATCCTCTCTTTTAGTGTATCTTTCTCTTTGGTCATATATATCCTCTCCTAATTTTTTAAATATTTATATCCTTATATCTTTTATAGAAAATTAATAAATATTCTTTAAATATGTTTAATAATTTTCAACTTTTACTTCATAATAAGCTCGAGGGTGCTTGCATACCGGACAGACTTCAGGTGCTTCAGCCCCTTCATAGATATTACCGCAATTTCGGCATTTCCAGAATATTTTACCTTCTCTTTTAAACACCTTATCCTTTTCTATATTTTTTAGAAGTCTCTGATAACGAGCTTCATGTCCTTTTTCAATTTCAGCAATCCCCTCAAACATCTTAGCAATTTCTTCAAACCCTTCTTCTTTTGCTTCTTCAGCCATGCGAGGGTACATTTCTGTCCATTCGAAATTTTCACCGGCAGCCGCTGCTTTTAAATTATCAATAGTGTTTCCGATTCCTGCTAATTTTTTAAAGTGGAGCTTGGCATGTTCCTTTTCGTTTTCAGCTGTTTCTAAAAAAATAGAAGCAATCTGTTCATACCCTTCTTTTTTGGCT
>JAUVOA010000143.1 GCA_030599445.1 Atribacterota bacterium
TATTATTTTTTAATATATTATTATCTCTAATGTTATGACGGAAAGGTTCTTTTTATTTAATTAATAAATGGAATTATCTATCAGGTGTTTATTATAAAATAAAAAACTGAAAGTAGGGGTAAAATTATGCGTAGTGATGTAGTAAAGAAAGGTGTGGCTAGAGCTCCCCATCGTTCTCTGCTTAAAGCATTAGGAATAACCGATGAAGAAATGAATAAACCTTTTATCGGTGTTGCCCAAGCAGCTAACGAAATAATTCCCGGGCATCTCCATCTAAAAGAAATTGCTCGAGCAGTCAAAGACGGAATAAGAATGGTCGGGGGAGTTCCATTTGAATTTTCTACTATTGGGGTATGTGATGGATTAGCTATGAATCATGAGGGGATGAAGTATTCTCTCCCCAGTAGAGAATTAATTGCTGATTCTATTGAAGTGATGGCTAAAGCTCATGCCTTTGATGCCTTAGTCCTTGTCCCTAACTGTGATAAAATAGTTCCCGGAATGATTATGGGTGCCCTAAGAGTGAATATACCGATTATTTTAGTAAGTGGCGGACCTATGTTAGCTGGATTTTACCAAGGGAAAAATATTGCCTTGAGCAATGTCTTTGAAGCAGTAGGAAAGTTTCAAACAGATTCTATAAGTGAGCAAGAATTAAAAGAAGTAGAAGATTGTGCTTGTCCGGGAATTGGTTCCTGTGCCGGTCTATATACCGCTAATTCTATGAATATTTGGGCGGAAGCTGTAGGTATAGCTCTCCCCGGTAATGGAACTATTCCCGCTGTTGATGCCCGCAGAATAAGGTTAGCCAAACATGCAGGAATGAAAATTATGGAATTGTTTGAAAAAGATGTTAAATTTTTGGATATTATTACCAAAAAGGCTATAGAGAATGCGATTACAGTGGAGATGGCCTTGGGAGGTTCTTCTAATACTATGCTCCATTCTCTGGCTATAGCCTTTGAAGCAGGTATTCCTTTTGACATAGATGATTTTAACCGAATAAGAGAACAAGTTCCTCAATTGTGCAGCCTTTCTCCGGCTGGAGAATACCACATTCAAGATTTAGATAGAGCAGGAGGTATTTCAGCTCTAATCAAAGAGCTAAGCAAGAAGAAGATAATTAATTTAGGGGAGATTACAGTAACTGGCCAAAATATCGGTCAGAATGTTGAAAATGCACACATATTGGATAATAAAGTAATAAGAACCATAGAAAATTCCTATAATCCCAAAGGTGGTATTGTATTTTTAAAGGGCAACTTAGCTCCTCAAGGTGGAGTAGTAAAAAGTTCAGCAGTTCACCCTGATATGTTAAAACATCAAGGACCAGCAAGGGTCTTTAATTCAGAAGAAGAGAGTACCAAAGCCATTTTAGAAGGCAAAATTAAAAAAGGAGATGTTATAGTAATCCGTTATGAAGGCCCTAAAGGGGGTCCAGGGATGAGAGAAATGCTAACTCCTACGTCGGCTATCGCTGGCATGGGGTTAGATAAAGACGTAGCTTTAATTACCGATGGACGTTTTTCCGGAGCTACTCGAGGAGCATCCATCGGTCACGTTGCTCCTGAGGCAGCCATGAGAGGTCCAATTGCTATTGTAGAAGAGGGAGATGTAATTGAAATCGATATACTGGAGAAAAAATTAAATATTAAGCTGGAAGAAGATGAAATTAAAGAAAGATTAAAGAGACTAAAGGTGCCCGAAACTAAAGTAAAATCAGGTTATTTAAAATACTATACTAATTTTGTAGGGCCCGCTGACAAAGGAGCAGTAAGAAACATTTAAACTCTTGGGTATTAACGGTTTTTTATCTATAAAATTACCGGATAAAATATAAAAGAATTTTTTTAGTTAGTGTAAACTTTAGTGGGGTGGTAAGATAAGAAGAATATTACTTTTTCCTATCTTTTCTTTCTCTTTCTTAACTCGATACTTGATACTATATACTCAATACTTTTTTAAATTCGCTTGACATTTAAGGTTAATTGTTGTAACCTATTTTTTAACAAATAGAAATTGTAAACTATGAAGGAATAAGTAGGCAGACCGAGATTGTTAAAGAGAGCCAATGGTTGGTGCGAATTGGTAACATAAGTTTGCCGAAGATCTCACCTTCAAATATTTTATACACAGGTGAAATTACATAGTAACCTGTGACGTCTCAAAGGCGTTATATATTGTCTACTAATTAAGGATAGAGGTAAGGAAGGTTTACCCCTTCTTTTCTTTATTAAATTAGGGTGGTACCACGAATAACTTTCGTCCCTATTTTAGTCTTTATAGACTAAGATAAAGATGGAAGTTTTTTTATTTTTCGGGAGTATACCTAGGGTTCCGTTTAATCAATTAAGATTAGAGTCTGGACCGAGTGGTATAAAATACTAATATCGAAGTATTAGTATTACACCGTGGGTAAAAAAGACCCCAGCGGATAGGTCCCTTTTGTTTTAACTAACAAATTGGATTTATTTATTGGGGTATTTTTATATGCAAAAACAAAAGTGAAGTGTATAAATTATCTACTAATTTATGCCAAATTATAGAAAGGAGATGAGTTATATGAAGTTAACTGGAGCGCAAATAGTAGTGGAATGTTTAAAAAGGGAAGATGTAAAAGTAATATTCGGCATCCCAGGTGGGGCAATAATGCCTCTATATGACGTACTTTATAGTGAAAACTCTATAAAACACATACTTACCAGACATGAACAGGGAGCAGCTCATGCAGCTGGGGGGTATGCCCGTGCTACCGGCAAAGTAGGTGTTTGCATGGCTACTTCCGGACCGGGAGCTACTAATTTGGTAACCGGTTTGGCTAATGCACATCTTGATTCTATTCCTTTAGTAGCATTTACCGGCCAGGTGCCTACTGGTTTAATTGGAACCGATGCTTTTCAAGAAGTAGATATTAGTGGTATTACTTTGCCAATTACAAAAAATAGCTATGTAGCAAGAGATGTAAAAGATTTGGCCAGGATTGTGCAAGAAGCTTTTCATATTGCCCGAACAGGAAGACCCGGGCCAGTATTAATAGATTTTCCTAAAGATATCCAATCAGCGCAAACTGAGTTTAAATACTCTGAAAATGTTAGTCTAAATAGTTATAAACCAACTTTTAATGGACATATTCAACAGATTAAGGCAGCAGCGCAAGAAATAAGCAAGGCAAAAAAGCCGATTATTTATGCAGGAGGAGGAGTAATTTCCTCAAATGCTTCTTCGGAATTAAGAGATTTAGTTCTTAAAACTAATATCCCGGTTACTACAACTTTAATGGGTTTAGGCTCTTTTCCCGAAACTCACTCTCTATCTTTGGGAATGTTGGGTATGCATGGCACTGCTTATGCAAATTATGCTATTAGTGATGCTGATTTAATTATTGCTTTGGGAGTAAGATTTGATGATCGAATTACCGGAAAATTAGATGAATTTGCTTTGAAAGCCAAGATAATTCATATTGATATTGATCCGGCTGAAGTAGGGAAAAATGTTTTGGTAGATATTCCCATTATAGGTGATACCAAGAATATATTAGAAAAATTAAATAAATATATTCATAAAAAGAAAGAAACAGAGTGGTTAAATACGATAGAAGACTTTAAAAGAAAATATCCCTTAAAATATATTAACAACGAAGAGCTAAAACCACAATATATTATGGAAACAATTAGTAAAATTGCCAAGAATAATACAATAATTGTTACCAGTGTGGGGCAGCACCAAATGTGGGCTGCCCAGTATTACCAATATACCGAACCTCGTAGTTTTATTTCCTCGGGAGGCTTGGGGACAATGGGATATGGTTTTCCTGCTGCTCTTGGTGCAAAGATGGGTTGTCCTGAAAAAACAGTAATTTGTATTTCAGGAGACGGTAGTTTTCAGATGAATCAACAAGAAATAGCTACTGCTATTAATAATAATTTGGCTATTACGGTGATTATTATGAATAATGGTTATTTGGGAATGGTAAGACAATGGCAGGAATTATTTTTTGATAAAAGATATGCGGAAACTACTTTGAATGGCAATCCTGATTTTGTGAAGTTAGTTGAAGCTTATGGAGGAACGGGAATAAGAGTGAATAAAAAACAAGAATTATATCCTGCTTTAGAAAAAGCCCTTTCTTTAGATAAATTTGTTTTAATTGATTGTATTATCCCTAAAGAAGAAAATGTATTTCCTATGGTGGCTCCAAGCTCACCTATATCTAAAATGATAGGAGTTGATAAATTATGAGACATACTATAGCAGTTTTAGTAAAAGATCATCCCGGTGTCTTGGCGAGAGTGGCAGGCTTATTTACCCGTCGTGGTTTTAATATTGAGAGTCTGGCGGTTGGTCATACCGAAGAAACTGATATTTCCAGGATGACTATTGTAGTCAAAGGAGATGAACGGGTTTTGGAACAAATAACTAAACAGCTAAATAAATTAATTGATGTGATTAGAGTTAAAGATATTTCTCCTCAAAATTCAGTTGAAAGAGAATTAGCTTTAATCAAAGTAAATACTAATTCCTTACCCGCTCGCTCGGAGATAATTCAAACGGTAGATATTTTTAGAGCTAATATAATTGATGTAAATAGTCAGATAGTGACTATTGAAACTACCGGTACAGAGGATAAGATTAATGCTCTGATCGAATTATTGCGTCCTTTTGGGTTAAAGGAGGTTGTTCGGACCGGCAAAATTGCCCTATCCAGAGGTAGTGTAAGCACTTCTGGGTTAAACAAACAAGCCGAATAAACATTTTTTTAAAATATAGAATAGATTGATTAAGAATAATAAGA
>JAUVOA010000135.1 GCA_030599445.1 Atribacterota bacterium
CAGTATGATTCCCAATAGTAGTAAAATAATTAACCAGAATAAATTTGCTGAAATAATGAAAGAGGAATTAGCGTGGGCTAAAAAAGCAGATAGAGAGATGTATTTCAATATTATCGGTTTTTTATTGGCTCTGCTGGTAGTGTTATTTAACATATTCCTGGCTATTCGGCTCTACTTTAAATATGATAGAGAACTTAAACCAGAAGTTGAAATGGATTATTACCGTGAATTGCCTCAGGATATTACACCCGCCGTTTTAAGCAAATTAATGAGCATTCAAGGGGTTGGCAGTAAAGATATTATGGCATCCTTGATGGATTTGGTGCGTAAAAAATATTTAAAGATTGAAGAGATTCCAAAAGGAAGAAAGAAAGATTATAAATTTATATTAATTGAAGAAAGTGACACTACTAATTTAAAAGAACATGAATCATATTTAATCCATTGGCTTTTTTATTCAATCGGTAATGGGACGAGTGTAACTTTAAAAGAGATAAAAGATTCCGCTAAAACATCAAGAACCCAGAGTAGTTTTCGGCACAATTATAATAAATGGGTGAAAAAAGTTGGAAAGGAATTTAAAAAATATAATTATTTCGGTCAATCAAAAGAAGGGTTGAAGACCGCAGGTAAGGTAGTTTTAATGGAATTTGCCGGAGTATTTTTATTGTTTGCTCTGGGAGCCTTATTAAAAGTGCAGTTGTTTATGATTATACCCTTATTGTTTGCTGTCGGTTTCACTGGTTTTGGGGTGATAATCTATGGTGTATTGATAAGAAAAAAGACTCAAACCGGAATTAATGAATATACCAAATGGAGGGCATTTAAAAGATTCTTATTACATTTTAGCAATATGAAGGATTACGAAATCCCCTCTATAATAGTTTGGGAACATTATCTGGTTTACGCTATCTCACTGGGAGTGGCAGACAAAGTAATTTCAAAATTAAAACTGGCCTTAAGTAGACAAGATATATCCTTAAGGAATTCTACCTACTTATACTGTATGACTGATAGAAGCGGAAGATTAAATAACAGTATGTTCAGGTCTTTTGATAAAGTATTTACTTCTGCTTTTGCCAGTGCAACTGCTTCAACCGGTTCGGGCGGCGGCTTCTCTTCCGGAGGCGGAGGAGGAGGCGGTGGCGGCGGCGGAGCCGGTGCTTTTTAAATGATTTATCAAAACGAAAAAGAGAAAGGGGTGTTTTTATGAGTTTTATAGCGATTTTTGCTATTCTAATTGTAGCGTGGGGGGTTTTGACTTATAACAAATTAGTAATGCTAAGAGGGAGAATAGATAATTCCTGGGCGCAGATCGATGTCCAGCTAAAAAGAAGATTTAATCTAATTCCTAATCTGGTAAGCTCAGTAAAAGGATACACCAAGCATGAGAAAGAAACATTAGAAGAAGTGACTGCATCCAGAACTAAATATTTATCAGCAAAAACACCGGAGGAAAAATTAGGAGCAAATTCAGAGTTAGCCGGTGCCCTCAGTCGATTATTTGCAGTTGCTGAAAATTATCCTGATTTAAAGGCTAATACAAATTTCCTGGATCTACAAAAACAACTGAAAGATACCGAAGACAAAATAGGTTTTTCAAGACAGTTCTATAATGATACTGCTATGAAATATAATGTAGCTATAATTCAAGTACCTACTTCAATAGTTGCCAATCTGTTTAGTTTTAGCAGCAGGCCTTATTACAAAACAGAAGGAGAAGAAAGAGAAAACGTTGAAGTAAAGTTTTAAAAAAGAGCAGGAGACGGTTCTCTGTTCCCGACAACCCGTCCCCTGTTTCACTGGAAAAACCTTAATGTTTTCAAGATGGAAAGAAAAAGCAAAAAAACTAAAACAAGAGATTTTTGCCCTATATCTTGCTTATAAAGATCCGAGAGTGTCATGGTATGCTAAAATATTTATAGTAATACTCGTAGGATATGCAATAAGCCCTATAGACTTAATACCCGACTTTATACCTATAATTGGCTATTTGGATGATTTAATTCTCTTGCCCTTAGGGATTATTTTAGCTATAAAGATGATACCAAAAGAAGTAATGGAAGAATGTCGGAAGGAGTCTACAAAAGGTATAAAGGATAAAAAAATTGCAGTAATTGGTTTAATCATTATAATTAGTATTTGGGTAGTATTGTTATATTTAATATTCACTAAGGTAATTTTTTATAAGATTAAATCCTATTAAAGTGGTATAGAAAACCGTCCCCTGTTTCAGGTGATCAGGCGATGGAAATTATGGAAGACTTACATGAATTAATTAAAAAAAATAATCAGATTAAGAAATTTTGTCTGTATGGGTTTTTGAAAAACCTTAAATTTTTTGAGCCCTACTTGTATATTTATCTAATACAAGTTGTGCATCTAAATCTATTTCAGATAGGAACTTTATTTTCTATTAGAGGGATAGTTATCTATCTATTTGAGGTTCCCTCAGGGATATTTGCCGACCAATACGGGAAAAAGACCGAGCTGATGATCTGTTTTATCTTCTATATCGCCTCTTTCTTCCTCTTTTTCCTGGGAGGAAGTTATACAGTTGTAGCTATAGCTATGGTCTTCTTTGGCCTGGGAGAAGCTTTTAGGTCAGGTACCCATAAGGCAATGATTTATTCCTATTTGGAACAGAAGGGCTGGTTTGAACATAAGACTTTTGTCTATGGCCGCACCCGCTCTTTTTCCTTAATCGGTTCTTCCTTATCTGCCTTTGCTGCAATCTTTTTAATTATTAAATTACCCAGGATGCAATCGATTTTTTTATTCAGCATCATCCCCTACATCCTTGATTTTCTCTTAATCTGGTCTTATCCCAGTAGTTTGAATGAACAGGTAGAATCTACTATCAGTATAAAAAAATTTATTATTCATAGTATTAAACAGTTAAAAGATGTTTTTGCTAACAGTTCCCTCAGAAAAGTAGTGATAAGTTCCTCGCTCTTTGATGCCATCTTTAAAGTTTTAAAAGATTATATTCAGCCTATATTAAAAGACCTTATTTTAATTTCAGGAATTTACATAATAGTCTCGATGGAAGCAGACACTCAGTTAAAAATTATTTTAGGACTTATTTATGGAGTGATGTATATCTTTAGTTCATGGGTTTCCCGAAATGTTTACAGATTAAATCTAAAATTTAAGTCTGACAAACTGATGGATATCAGTTTTGACATTTTGGGAGTAGTATTTTTTATAATGTTTTTTGCTATCAAAACTAAAATTATGTTAGCAGTTATACTTCTTTACTTTTTCCTTTATCTTTTGAAAGACGGAAGGCGGCCCCTGGCGGTTGATGTTTTCGGTGATTATATGAGAAAAAATGAGCGAGCTACAGTGATGTCAATTGAAAGCCAAGTCGGCTCATTTTTTATGATAGTGTTAGCCCCTTTATTCGGTTATATCGCGGATAGATTTGGTATCGCTATCTTATTCTTTGTAATAGGATTATCAATATTAATTCTAAATAGATTTTTAAGAGTGGGAAAAAATAAAAAATGTTAGGGTAAACCCGGCACTCAAATATATATTAAATACCACTCAACATTATTTTAAGCTTTTGATCACTTGAGTGCCGGGTGGGATAGTTAGATATAAAGAAGAAAGCTACTTTTTCTATTTCCCCTTTCTCTTTCTTAACTCAATACTCGATACTCGATACTATATACTCGATACTTTCTTTCGATATTATTTGAATATCTCATAGAATATATTATAATTAAATTAGAGAAGATATAATAGAAAATAAAAAAATAAAGCACTTAGGAGGAAATAAATGAGTTCAAAAGTTCCAACCAGAGAAGAAGCTTATCAATTACTTACAGAATATAACAAAAGTGATAGTCTGATAAAACATGCTTTAGCCGTAGAGGGAGTTATGCGCTATTTTGCCCGCAAGCGGGGAGAAGATGAAGAAAAATGGGGTGTCATCGGTCTGGTTCATGACCTTGATTATGAGCAGTTTCCCGAGGAGCATTGCCATAAAAGCGAGGAAATACTGAAAGAAAAGGGCTGGCCCGAAGAATATATTCGAGCAGTAGTAAGCCATGGTTGGGGGTTATGTTCAGAAGTTGAGCCACAAACAGAATTGGAAAAAGTCCTTTATGCAATTGATGAACTTACCGGATTGGTGGTAACTACAGCTTTGGTTCGTCCCTCCAAAAGTGTTATGGATGTAAAAGTAAAATCAGTAAAGAAGAAATGGAAGGACAAAAGATTTGCAGCCGGAGTAGATAGGTCTATCATTGAAAAGGGTGCCCAGATGTTAGGCATGGAAATTACTGATATCATTGCTGATACCCTTGCAGGTATGCAGGAGGTAGCAGAAGAAATTGGTTTAAAGGGGGTGTGAATAAAATATAAATAGTCCTTCAGTATTCATCTATAATTGGAGAGGATTCAATTAAAAGGAGGGAATTATGAAAAAAATATTGGTTTTAATGCTGATAATGGTGTTACCTGTTTTCTTATTATCGGGCTGTTTAAACAATGAACCAATATTATCACTTTCTTATGTAGAATGGTATACCACTACAGCAGAAATAGAAAATTTAACTTTTGGTTATGTTCACCTTGATTTAAGTGGATCTACTACCGGAGATAAAGTAACGGTAATAACTTATGGAGATGGAGTAATCGATGAATTAGAACTCGATTTAGACCAGGATAAGAAATTTTCCCAGGACATAGTAATACAATTTACTCATGAAGCAGACAGTATACCAAGAAAATATAGTACGGTGCTGACGGCCTATGCAGGGAGTTATATTACAAGTATAAATTTAGAAAGCGAAGAATTAACCTACTTAGAATAATTTTTTAATGGAAATAAAGAAGAATATTTTAAACTAGTAAGAA
The DNA here is from genome assembly GCA_030599445.1 of Atribacterota bacterium. Taxonomy (GTDB): domain Bacteria; phylum Atribacterota; class Phoenicimicrobiia; order Phoenicimicrobiales; family Phoenicimicrobiaceae; genus Sediminicultor. The sequence goes on from JAUVOA010000135.1 coordinate 4,870, forward strand.
ATAATTACAACCAAAAAGTTACAATTTATTGTAAAATTATTTATGGTACAGGACAATAGTCTCTGTA
>JAUVOA010000196.1 GCA_030599445.1 Atribacterota bacterium
ATTCCCATCCTCAGGCACTGGCTCAGTGTGAAGAATTTTTATCAAGAAATCTACCTTCCTGTCAGGTTATCCCTGCATATGATACTGCCGGAAGTGTAAAAATGATTAAAGAGGCTAAGGAAAATAATATAGCTGCTATTGCCAGTAGTTGGGCGGCAGAACTCTATGGTTTAAAAATATTAAATTTAAACATTCAGGACAACAAATTTAATTATACTCGTTTTTTAATCTTATCACCCGAAATGAATTTAGATTCTAAAAATAATAAAACTTCTATTATTTTTGCAGTAGTAAGCAAACCCGGAGCACTTTATCGCTGTCTTAAGGAATTTGCTTTAAGAGATATCAATTTAAACAGATTAGAATCACGACCTAGCAAAAGGGAACCTTGGGAGTATATTTTTTATACTGATTTTGAAAAAGGGATACATGAGAAAGAAACTCAGGAAGCATTAAAATCTTTAGAGGAATGTACTACTTTTATTAAAATAATCGGGAGTTATTATTCCGAGTAAATGTTTCAAGATAAAAACGTTAAAGCGAAATAGGGGGGGGGAAATAAGATGATAGATAATATAGTAATTTTCGATACTACACTTCGAGATGGAGAACAATGTCCGGGTGCATCACTTAATACTAATGAAAAATTAGAGGTAGCCAGGCAATTAGAAAATCTTAATGTAGATGTAATAGAAGCTGGCTTTCCTATTGCTTCGCCAGGGGATTTTGAAGGGGTGAAGCTGGTAGCTCAAACCATTAAAGGTTGTACCATTGCTGGCTTAGCTCGAACAGTTAAGAAAGATATTGAACGAGCCTGGGAGGCAATTAAGTACTCCGAAAGTCCACGAATCCATACTTTTATTGCCACTTCTCCTATTCACATGAAGTATAAACTGCAGATTTCATCTGAACAGGTCTTAGAAGGGGCAGTTGAGTCGGTAAGATATGCCCGTAAGCTTTGTCCGGAAGTGGAATTTTCTGCAGAAGATGCTAGTAGGAGCGAGAAAGAATTTTTATACAGAATTTTTGAAGAAGTAATTAAGGCTGGTGCCACTATAATAAATGTGCCTGATACAGTAGGATATGCCCAACCAGAGGAATTTGGCAGGTTAATAAAAGATATTAAAGAAAATGTCTCTAATATTGAAAAGGTAATTATTAGTGTTCATTGTCATAATGACTTGGGATTAGCCGTGGCTAATTCTTTAGAAGCAATAAAAAATGGGGCTACTCAAATAGAGTGTACTATAAACGGAATTGGTGAAAGGGCAGGGAATGCTTCTTTAGAAGAGATTGTTATGACTCTTCAAACCAGGAAGGATATTTATCACAAAGTTACCCGGATTAATTCCACACAAATATACCCCATTAGTAGATTGGTGAGCAAATTAACTGGCTTTACGGTTCAGCCTAATAAAGCGATAGTAGGGAAAAATGCTTTTGCCCACGAGGCAGGTATCCATCAAGCTGGGATATTAAAAGAGCCTACTACTTATGAAATTATGACTCCTCAATCAGTAGGTTTAGAAAGCAATAGTTTGGTTTTAGGGAAACATTCAGGTCGGCACGCCCTTAAGAAGAGGTTAGAAGAGATGGGTTATACTTTAGATAAAGAAAAATTAAATGAAGTGTTTGAAGAATTTAAGAGATTGGCAGATAAAAAGAAAGAGATTTTCATTGAAGATTTAGAGGCTATTGTATCAGAAGAGATAATAGGGAAAATCCCAGAGACCTTTAAATTGGAATATTTTCATATAAATACCGGTAATAGAACTTTGCCAACTGCGACAGTAAGATTATTATACCAAGATAAAAAATTCGAAGATGCAGCTTGTGGAGATGGTCCGGTAGATGCTTCTTTTAAGGCAATAGACCGTATTACCAAATTTAAGGTAAAATTAGTAGATTACAATGTGCGGGCTTTAACTAAGGGGAAAGATGCTCAAGGAGAGGCGACCGTAAAGGTAAGTGATGAGGAAGGAAATATCTTTACAGGTAGGAGCGCAAGTACTGATACTTTGGAAGCCAGTATAAGAGCTTATCTTAAGGCAGTAAATAGAATGGCTTATAATTCAGCTTCAAGTACTCATTGTTAGTTGGTTAGTTAGTTACCTGGTTACATGGTTAAAAAAATGCAAGAGAGAGAAAGAAGTAGTGGTGTATTGCATACGCCCTTTAAGTGAATTGCAAATAATTATGTTGGGGTTCGATGTATCGTGCCCTTACAAAATCATAAAAACTGTAGTGGTGTCATAGGTGGATAAATCCGCCTCTGCAATAACTAAAAATTTTATAGGGTAGTAGTCCAGTTAATTAAACTATACGCTAAACGCTACCCGCTATACGCTATAGTATTCACTAACGACTAATTTAAAAGGAAGTGATTGAGAATGAACAGGAAAATAGAAATGATGGATACTACCTTAAGAGATGGGGAACAAATGAAGGGCGTGAGTTATTCTCCCCAGGAGAAATTAACTATTGCCAAGATTTTACTGGAAGATGTAAAAGTAGATAGAATTGAAATTGCCAGCGCTAAAGTGAGCAAAGGAGAAGAACAATCTGTGGCAGAAATAATCGATTGGGCTAAAAAGTCTAGCTGTGTAGAGAAGATAGAAATTTTGGGATTTGTAGATAAGACAGAATCGATCGATTGGATCTATAATTTTGGCGGAAAAGTAATGAATATCCTTAGCAAAGGATCAATGAATCACCTAAAAAATCAACTAAGAAAGACCAAAGAGCAGCATGCTCAAGAAATAAAAGAAACTGTTGCATATGCTAATAAAAAGGGAATTACTTGTAATATATATTTGGAAGATTGGTCTCAGGGGATGATTAATTCTCGAGATTACGTTTATTATCTTTTAAATAGTCTTCAAGAAGAACCGATAAAACGGTTTATGTTACCTGATACACTTGGAATTCTTTATTCTTCCCAGGTTAATGAATTTATTAAAGAAATTTTAGCAAGATATCCTAATCTTCATTTTGATTTTCATGCCCACAATGATTATGGTATAGCCACGGCAAATACTTTAATTGCAGTAGAAGCTGGGATAAAGGGAATACATTGCACAGTTAATGGTATGGGTGAACGTACTGGAAATGCTCCCTTAGAAGAAGTAGTAGTTGGGCTTCATGATTTTCTTAAAATTAAAACCGGAATTGAAGAAAAACACTTATTTCATCTTAGCAAAACAGTTGAAGCTTTTTCTGGACATCGAATAGCTTTTAACAAACCCATATGTGGTTCTAATGTCTTTACACAGACCGCTGGGATTCATGCTGATGGGGATAAAAAGGGGAATCTTTACGTTACCTCTCTTTTTCCTGAACGGTTTAACCGTAAGAGACAATATTCTTTGGGTAAATTAAGTGGAAAATCTAATCTAGAATATAATTTAGAGGAAATTGACATTGAACTTACTAAAGCACAAAAAAAACGTGTGTTAGAGAGAATTATTGAGCTTGGTGACAGAAAAGAAACTATTACAGCAGGGGATTTACCTTATATTATTTCAGATGTTTTAGAAACACCTCAAAAAAAGACCTTTAGATTGGAATTGTGCAACATAGTAACCAGTATGGAATTGAAGCCTATTGCTGTCGTTAAATTGCTATATAAAGATAAAGGAAAGAACAAAGAGTTACTATTAGAAGAAAGCGCCCAAGGGGATGGCGGATATGATGCATTTATGAATGCCATTAGAAAAATAGCCAAAAAAATAGATTATCCTTTACCAACTCTTTTGGATTACACGGTTAATATACCTCCAGGAGGAAAAACAGATGCCTTAGTGCAGTGTACTATTACCTGGGGGTGGCAAAATCA
>JAUVOA010000125.1 GCA_030599445.1 Atribacterota bacterium
GTATAAAGCTTTATGGTCTATCGGTATAAACAGAACAAGAGAAACCCTGAAAGATAAAAAATAATAAAATTCATCAAATTTTTGATGAAGTATAAAAAATTTGTAAATTCTGCGAAAATTAATTTTATTGAGATTTTATTGGATTATATCTCCTTATGAGATATAATTAACTCATATATAATAATAAAACGAAAAATGAAAAGCGCAAAACGTAAAACCATAGCTTAAAATTTAAAATTTAAATATTTTGTTTTATCTATTGAGCATCATATTTCTTATCTCGCATACTATATAGCAAAATAAAAAGATAAAGAAGTAAAAAAATAAAACTTAAAATTTAGTATTGAGAGAAAAAGTTTTAAGTTTTGAATTATGGTTTTTCGCTTTCAGCTTTTAGTTTATTGATTTAGCCTATACGCTAAACGCTATACGCTCCACGCTAGTTTATATTCACTAACGACTAATTTATACCGATATTGTATCTAATTACACTTGGTTTGTCTACAAAAAAGAGACATGCTAATACATGTCTCTTTTCTATATTACTATTTTACATTTATTTTTTTACAACTATTCAAATTTTATTTATTATGGTTCAATTAATTTTTTGTTGTATTTTCTCATTGCTTTTTCAAAGCCATCTTCTATTATTGTTTTTATTGCCTCAACAGATAGTTGTATTACTTTCTTTATTTTATCCTTTTCATCACCATTAAAATTAGAAAGGACATAAGACACGCAATCAAAATTAAAGTTTACTGAGGGATTGCCAATCCCTATTCTCAAACGGGGGACATCTTCGCTATTCAAATATTGCATAATCGACTCCATCCCCATGTGGCCACCGGCACTCCCCTTTTTGCGAATCCTTACCTGACCCAATTCTAAATTCAGGTCATCGTAAACTATTAATAAATCTTGAAGGGGCATTTTATAATAAGAAACTACCTTACTTACTGCTCTTCCGCTTAAATTCATAAAAGTTTGCGGCTTTATCAGAATTACTTTATGATTATTTATCATTCCCCGGGAAATTAAAGAATAATAAGATTTTACTTTTTTGAATTCTATTTCTATTTCCTGGGCTAAGCTATCAACTATTCTAAACCCTATATTGTGCCTGGTAAATTCATATCTTAAACCAGGATTACCTAAGCCAACCACGACCTTCAATAAAACTCACTATCCTTTTATTGTCCTATTTTTTTTTAGGTGCAGAAGAAGGGGGTTCTTCTTTTGTTTCTACTTTCTCTTCTCCCTTAGCTTTTTCTTCACCTTCTTCTCCTTCTTCACCCTCTTCTCCTTCTACTACTTCTTCTTCCTCTTCAACCACTTCTTCTATCTTGCTGGGAAGAACCACTGCAGCAACAATTCTATCCGGAGCAGTTAATACTTCAACTCCCTCCGGAATTTCCATCCCTCCGACAGAAATATGATCGCCTACTTTAAGACTGCTAAGGTAGGCTTTTAAGCTTTCTGGTACCTGGGAAGGTAAGCATTCTATCTCTACTTTTCGTAATTCAACTTGTAGAATACCTCCTTCTTCTACTCCGATAGGTTCGCCAATCAATTCAATATCAACTTCCAAAGTTAATTTTTCTTTTAAAGTTACTCCGTAAAAATCAACATGAACTATCTGTCTTTTTAGCGAATTATATTGAAGGTCCTTAATTACCGCCAATCGGCTAACTTTTTTCTTCCCATCATTCACCTCTAAATCTATGAGTCCGTGCGACTTTGCGGATAATAATTTTGACAATTCATCGGTTTTAACCTTTAATATTAAATTTTCTTTATCATGGGGAGAATATAATACTCCGGGGACAATCCCCTCTCTTCTAAATTTCTTATTAATTTCCTTCCCTGTATTATCTCTTAATTCTACTTTTAATTTTGGTTTTTTCACCCTATTAACCTCCGTTTTCGTATATCGTATATCGTTATGTAATTAACCAATTCACCAATTCACCAATTGCCCAATTAAAGATACAAATTGCAAGTTAGTATAGTTTTACCCGGTTAATCAGTTTACCGGTTTACCGGTCAAGAATCAATCAATTCGTTGAAATAATTGGTCAATTGGTGAATTAAATTCTGTTCTATTCAAATAAAGTGCTTATTGATAAATTGTTATGAATTCTGCTAATAGCTTCCGCAAATATCTCTGCTACTGACAAAATCTTAATACCAGATAAACACTTATCATTATCAACGGGAATGGTGTTGGTTACCACTACTTCCTTAAATAAATCATTATGGAAAGATTTTTCTATCCTTTCTTTTGCGGGACCGGCAAACACGGGATGAGTAGCACAAATATAAACTTCTTCTGCCCCGGCATTTAATAAAGCCTGACTTCCTCTTATTATTGAGCCGGCTGTATCAATAATATCATCAACTATAATAGCTGTTTTACCTTTTACTTTTCCTACTATATGCATTATATCTACATCGTCAAAAGATGATCTATATTTATCGATAATAGCAATCGGTTTTTTAATGCACCCGGCGAATTCCCTTGCCCTTGCTGTTCCCCCTACGTCAGGAGAAACTACCACTATCTTATCTAAATTCTTCTCTTTAAAATAACTTGACAATATGTTTACAGCTTCTAATTGATCTACGGGTATATCGAAAAATCCCTGGATCTGCCCCGCGTGTAAATCCATAGTAAGCACCCTGTTTACTCCCGCAGAGACCAATAAATTTGCCACTAACTTTGCGGTAATTGGCTCACGGGGTTGAGTTTTCCTATCCTGTCGGGCATAACCATAATAGGGCATTACCGCAGTAATTCTTCCCGCTGAAGCTCTCTTTAGAGCATCTATCATAATTAATAATTCCATAAGATATTCATTAGTGGGCAGGCAGGTAGATTGAATTATAAAAACATCTTCGCCTCTTACGCTTTCCTTAATCTTAACCTTAATTTCGCTATCAGGGAATCTTGAAACATCAGCCTGACCCAAAGATACATTCAAATACTTACATATCTCTTCTGCTAAATCTTTGTTGGAATTACCAGCAAATATTTTTAACACTCTTTTATTATCAGGTATCAAAATTTTATCATCTCCATCTATTTAAATTTCTCTTTATAGAATTTTAACTTTTACCTTCCTTGTTTTTCTTTCGCCATCCGGAAATATTTGTTTGCCTGGAACGGGCAATGGCTAAATTGCCTGCAGGTACATCCTTGGTAATAGTTGAACCCGCTCCGGTATAAGAATCTTTCCCTAATTTTACTGGTGCTACCAACGAATTGTTGCTTCCGATAAATACCCCGTCTTCTATGACAGTTTTGTGTTTTTTCTCTCCATCGTAATTACAGGTTATAGTCCCCGCTCCAATATTGACCTTTTTACCAATTGTAGCATCGCCCAGATAGGTTAGATGAGAGGCTTTGCTGCCTTCACCCATAATAGTTTTCTTTAATTCTACAAAATTTCCTATCTTTGCTCCTTTTTCCACGACAGTTTCGGGTCGCAAATGGGCATAAGGGCCAATATTTGCCCCTTCCTTAACGGTACTGCTTTCTATTATTGAAGCCCAAACTCTAACTCCTTTTCCTATATCAGCATCAATTAAATGAGAGTAAGGTCCGATAAGACAGCCACTTTCAATTTTAGTATCTTTTTCAATAATAGTGAAAGGATAAATAATAGTATCCTGACCGATTTTAACTCCCCGCTCTATAAAGGTACTATTAGGATCAACTATAGTTACTCCCTGAAGCATTAAGTCTTGAAGAGTCTTTTTATAAACTTTTTTAGAAGCATCAGTCAAATCTAATCGACTATTTATTCCTAATATTTCCGAATAATCTTTTACTATTATATTACCTACAGTCAACCCTTCTTTTATTAGTATCTCTACTGAATCAGTTAAATAATATTCCCCTTGTTTATTATCCGGGACAATCTTTTCTAAAACCTGAAATAGTTTATCCTTGTTAAAACAGTAAATTCCGCTGTTTACTTCGGTTATTTTCTTTTTATCTGCAGATAAATCTACCTCTTCGATTATTCCTTTTATCTTACCTTTTTTATCTCTGATAATTCTACCATAGCCTTTGGGGATTTTTAATATTGTAGAGACCAAGGTGCAACAAAAATTATTAGCCTGGTGATGTTTTAAAAGCTTTTTTAAAGTTTTGACCGTTAAAAAGGGAGCGTCACCGGATAAAATTAGCACATCTCCTTTAAAATCAGACAATAATCTTTTGGTTTGTAAAACTGCATGGGCAGTTCCTAACTGTTCTTTTTGCTCTACATGCTCTATTTTATCACCAATTAATTCTCTTATCTTATCACTTTTATAACCAACTATTAATATTTTTCTTTTTGCTTCGAGTTGATCAACTATATCTAATACATAATTTAAAATTGGCTTTCCTGCAAGATTATGAAGGACTTTAGGCAGATTAGATTTCATTCTCTTGCCCTTACCTGCTGCCATAATAATTATAGCAGTATCTCCCATAATCATACCTCCAATAATTAGTCGTTAGTATAAACATAAAATAAGAAACTGGTTTTATAGTTTTTAGTTTTTAAATAAGGAAATTATTTATCAATATGCAATTAAAAGCTTAAAACTAAAAGCGAAAAACCATAATTTAAAACTCAAAACTTTTTTCGCATAAAGTATCGCTCTAAAGTAGAGGTCGGATTTATCCGACCCTTTCTCACGGGGGCAGGCCACTACAGGAAAAGAAAATTCCTATACAATTAATTTATATGGCTGGGGCGGAAGGGTTCGAACCTTCGAATGCGGGATCCAAATTCCCGTGCCTTGCCACTTGGCTACGCCCCAAACCAAGAACTTTTAATCCTGTAACTTACTTAAAATAGACCTTCTTCTTTCTTCTCGGTCTCTTCTTCTGCTACTGTTTCTTCCGCTGCTTCTTCTTTTTCTTCTTCTTTACTTTCTTCTTCTTTACTTTCTTCTTCTTTACTTTCTTCTTCTTTACTTTCTTCTTCTTTACTTTCTTCTTCTTTTTCTTCTACTTTACTTTCTTCTTCTTTTTCTTCTACTTTAGCTTCCACTTTAACTTGGGGAGCTTCTTCCAGTTCCCTGTTATAAACATCTAAAACTGCATTTTGATTTTTTTCTCTAATCTCGGTATTTATAGGATGGGCAATATCCTTATGATCTCAATTAGGAAGTCTCTTGCTAGGCATCGCTACAAACATACCCTTAGTGCCATCAATAACTCGTAAA
>JAUVOA010000159.1 GCA_030599445.1 Atribacterota bacterium
AACCTTCCAGGTTATTGCCCTGTAAATTGCTCCTGTATCAATGTATAAAAAGTCCAATTCCCAGGCAATTAATTTACCCATAGTGCTTTTACCCACAGCAGCAGGGCCATCTATTGCGATTATTAAACCATTTTTTTTCATTAATTCATCAATTCTCCAATTTACCAATTGGCCAATTCACCAATTTACCGATTAAATTATTCGTTAGTACTAAATACAGGTTATCAGTTTACGGTTTTCAGTTGTCAGTCTATTATATTTTATGTCATTGCGAAATTTGATTTATCAGATCGTTCCTGTTTTTTCATTCTGAATTCTGTCTTCTGGCTTCTTTACTAAATACTATATACTCGATACTATATACTAAATACTGCTAAACAATTTTCTTCAGACTTTTAATTTCTTCTTTATTTAAATACCTGTATTCCCCCGGCTTCACACCTTTTAAAGAAATTGGGCCTAATTGAGTTCTTCTCAGTTTTAAAACAAAATGACCAATATATTCGCCCATTTTCCTAATCTGCCTTTTCTTTCCTTCTCTTATTTTTATTTTTAATATGGCATTTCCGTTGGTAATTTTCAACAAATAAATATTGCAGGGTGATATTTTATAATTACTTTTTAAGGTAACTCCCTTTGATAATATTTTTAATTTTTCAGAAGAAGGAATTCCCTTCACTTTAACAATGTAAACCTTTTCTACTTCTTTTGTAGGGTGAGTTAAAGCATGGGTTAATTCACCGTCATTAGTAAGAATTAATAATCCTTCCGAATTAAAATCTAAACGACCAACCGGGTATACTCTTTCTTTTATATCTTTCAGTAAATCTAAAACAATCGGTCTGCCAAAAGGATCAGACAAAGAAGTTAAATATCCTTTAGGTTTATTCAGTAATATATAGGAATAATGTTTTTTTTCTTTATATTTTATTAATTTACCCTTTACTTCTACAGTGTCTTTTTGAGGGTCAATCTTAGTTCCTAACTTAGTAACTATAGTATTATTTACCCATACCTGCCCCTGAAGGATAAGTTCTTCACACTTTCTTCGAGAATCAACTCCTGCTCCTGCCAAATATTTTTGCAATCTTTCAATCATGTCATATAATCCCTATCTCTCTTAGTTTGGGAAGATCGCTAATTTTTTTTAAACCGAAATGCATTAAAAAAAAGTCCGTAACTTTGTAAAGCAGAGGATTTCCGGGTGCTTTTTTCCTCCCGCTAATTTTTACAAATTTATGCTTTAATAAATTTAATAAAACCCCTGAACAACTTACTCCCCTTATCTTTTCAATTTCTAAACGGGTTACCGGTTGATTATAGGCAATAATTGCCAGTGTTTCCAAAGCCGCTTTAGAAATTTGATGCTTTTTTTTATTTTCTAAGATTTTTTTTACCCAGACAGAGTATTGGGGCTTGGTACCCAGTTTATATCCACCGGCAATTTCATATATTCTAAACGGGTTATCATCATCGTTATATTTTAAGATTAATTCATTAACAATCGATCTACTTTTTCTTTTTTCAAGACCGGTAATCTCTTTTATCTTTTCAAGGGTTAATGGATTATTATATACAAGTAACAAGCATTCTATTATATTACCCCACCTGGAATTATTTTTTAATTCTTCTTTAAATTTAATGCATCTCCTTTCAGATTGAACATTATCCTATCAAAACTTTTATTCTGATAGCATATTATTTTCTTTAAATATATAAGTTCTAATAAGGCAAGGAAAATAACAATAATTTCTAACTTACTTTGAGCTCTTTCCATAAAATAATCGAAGGACAACCCTTCTTTAATGCCCTTTAACAGATTAATTATTTCTTTCATCTTGGTAGCAATAGTAAAAGTCCTTTCCTTAAAGGGTATAAAGTCTTCCTTCTTTTTATTCTGTAATACTTTTTCTAAAGAAGTTAAAAGGTCTGCTAAATCAACTTTCTGAATTTCTACACTACCTTCCTTATCATTATTTTCTATCATGGGAAAATAGATATTATTTCGTGCCCCTTCTCTTTCCTTTAAATATTCGACCACTTTTTGAAATTTGTCATATTCTTGAAGGTATGCTTCTTTTTCTTTTGAAATCATAAAATCATCGTATTCATCATCTTCCTCTTCTCTGTTTTGAACTTCCAATTTAGGAAGAAGATTTTTTGATTTCATTTTTAACATTATCGCTATTTCAGCTATGGTTTTACCTGCAATACTCAGGTCAATACTACCCTTGTTTTGAATAATATATTTTAAATATTGAGCTATTATTTCAGTAATAGGTACCTGTTCAATATCTACGGTACCTTCTTTTATATTTCTCAACAATTCGTCTACGGAGCTATCTAAATCATTAACCTCTATCTTAAAATCTATACTTTTATTATTCATAATCCAAATTCATGGCTTTTTTTGCTTCATCGAGGGTCTGTTTAGCGATTTGCCTTGCCTTTTTACTCCCTTCGATTACAATTTCTTTAATTGTTTCCGGATTTTTTTCATAATATTTTCTCTTTTCCCTGAATCTATTAAATTTATTTATTAAAGCCTGAGCCAATCCTTTCTTACATTCTACGCATCCTAATTTTCCTGTTTTGCATCCAATAGATATTTCTTCAGAATGTTCCGGATTAAATATCTCCTGATAGGTAAATACTACACAAATATCCGGATGTCCAGGATCATTCAATCTTATTTTTTGAGTATCAGTTATCATTGTTTTCACTTTTTCTTTAATTTTTTCCGGTGGATCGGATATGGAAATAGTATTCCCCAGAGTTTTACTCATTCTCTTTCCGTCAGTTCCAGGTACACGGGGAACTTTGGTTAATTTTACCTGGGGTAAGGGGAAAACATTTTCATAAAGATTATTAAATCTCCGAGCTATTTCACGTGTTAACTCTACATGGTGTATCTGGTCTTCTCCCACAGGTACTGCATTTGCTTTATAAATCAAAATATCTGAAGCCATTAGAACCGGATATCCTAAAAGGCCATAATTAATATTTTCTTTTAATCCTAAATCTCGTACCTGTTCTTTTAATACCGGATTTCTTTCTAACCAGGGCAAAGGAGTAATCATGGAAAAAAGTAAATGTAATTCTGCATGTTCCGGGACATAAGATTGTATTAATACAGTACTTTTTTCGGGGTCAATACCGGCACTAAACCAATCTATAAGCATCTCCTTAATGTTTTCTTTTACCTCTTCGGTATGATTATATCCTGTAGTTAGAGCATGTAAATCTACGACTCCAAAAAAACACTTGTATTCTTCCTGAAGTTTTACCCAATTTTCTAAAGCTCCTAAGTAATTTCCCAAATGTAGCTTCCCGGTAGGTCGCATTCCGCTAAAAATTATTCCTGCCATCTGAAATACTCCTCTCTTAATTTTATTATTAAAATATTTTATCTATTAATTCACTAATTCACCAATTGACCAATTGACCAATTAAATTAGTCATTAATTCAAAACTCAAAATCTTTTTTGTTCTTCTGAAACTTGTGGACACGATGCATCAAGCCCCTACCTCTTATTCCTAATTTCCTTCACGCGATACTCGATACGTGATACTAGATACTAACTTGTTTTTCGCTATATATAATAGTTTTAATATAATCTTCATAATTATAAGATACTTTTTTAAATAAATCTACTCTAAACTAAAAAACGAAATAGAAAAAACACAATAGGAAATAACACTTTTCCAATTATACCACTTAATACCAGAATTAATAATAGAATTGGCCCATAAGATTCTAACTTAGCATACCTGTAAGCCTGGGAATAAGGCAAAAGACCAATTAGTATCTTAGAACCATCTAAAGGTGGAACAGGGATCAAGTTAAATATAGCTAGTGCTAAATTTATTATTACACCTGTTTGTAAAAATATTAACCATCCTCTTAACATAGTTACCGACAGATTAAAAAAAGAGCTGCTTTGCACCATAGTGATTTGCCCGATAAAATGATAACTTAACCTTAATACAAGGGCAAATATAACTGCAATTACTATATTAGCGATAGGTCCAGCCAATGAAACATATATCATATCTCTTTTAGGATGATTTAATCTATTAAAATTTACGGGGACCGGTTTTGCCCATCCAAATCGGAATAAAAGCAACATCAAAGTTCCTATAGGATCAAGATGAGCCAAAGGATTCAGGGTAAGTCTACCTGCTTCTGCTGCTGTTGGATCACCTAATTTATAAGCCATCCTACCATGCCAGTACTCATGAAAAGTAATAGCGATTAAAACAGCCGGTATGCTCCAAACAATTTCGAATATATTGTCCAACATTTTTCTATATCTTATTCCTTTCCTCTAAAATATTTTTTACAAATCTAATTTCATCTCTTTTATTTTTTACCTCTCCATCTAACTGAGCACAAAACAATTTATTTAAAATCTGCGAATAGATCGGACCGGGTTTTACCTGTAGTTCTTTTAGTTCCTTTCCTGAGATATATAGACTTTCTTTTTTATATTTTTTAAAATAGTTGTTTATCCTTTTTTTTGCAATATCAGTATTACTTTCCATCATAGCTAAAAATAAAACTTCATTGGGCA
>JAUVOA010000272.1 GCA_030599445.1 Atribacterota bacterium
TCTGGGTCATCATAGAGGGGGAAGTAGACTTCGGTTTTGGCAAGAGAAACAAGAAAAAGTAGAAAAAAAATGGAGTAGTAATATTTATTTGAAATATAAACTTATTATAAATGTGTCAGGGGACGGTTCTTTGTCACACTTCAAGAATATATATTTACCTTATTGAATCGCCACTAGCGAGCAAAAAAACTAATCTTTTCTAATTTTTCTATAACATTACTCTAATACGATAAAAGGTTTATAAAGTCCTTCTTTTTGGAAAATATGTTTTATTTTCATTAAATAGTAATTGTAATTCCCTCTTCTTTCCATTCCTCCCATTCAAGGTTGGTTATTTCGGGTAATTGAGTGAGGTCTTACGGGTCTTTGAATTCTCCCAGTTCGTCTCTTAAGGCGATTATTTTCCGAGTAACCTGGGAAGATTTTGGAGTTTTAAAATGCTTGATTTTTTATATATAATATTATATATTTATATCACAGCGGTAAATCCGTTGTGAGTTGCTTAAGGTGGTCCCTTCCATCGGTGGGCCAAAACTTTAACATTATAACCCACAGGGTGCGCTCTTTATTTTTTTATTTTCCAGTGTCCGCCTCTAGCAGAACCAATTCTCTCTAATATTCCTTTTTTCTGCATTTTTTTGAGATGATATTTAATCCCATCTTCAGTTAGACCAATTACTTCTGCAAGTTCTTTACGACTTATTTCGGGGCTTTCTTCTATTAACGCAATAATTTTCTGGGTAGTCTTCTGGGTAGTGGGGAAAGTAATTTTATAATAATCAAAATCTCCCTCTATTACTGGTTCTAGTTCATAATGTTGTTTCCAACCATCAATCATTTTATGGAAACCACTGCCTATACTTTCCGCCAATCTAACAAATCTGAATATTTTAGCAATAATAGGGTTTCTCGGTAGAGAAAAATCTTCCACTCAATATCTTCTAATTTTTTAATTAGTTCAGATTTATTCATTAAAATTCTCCTTCAAGGTTCAATCTTCGCTATTTATTTGATTGTAACATAAGGCTGTGACTACTGTATGGCAATAATTAGAAAAATAATTTAAAAAAAATGAAAAAAGTATGGCTTTTTTAAATTATTTAAGAAAAACCATGATTTTATGTAGAAACAATCTGTTATTTACATACTGCATTAATTATTAAAAGTCCTGCTTCTTTGGAAGAAAAGTTTTCGGTTGTCGGACGGAAGGGAAAAGGTCGTAATTGCCGATTTTTCGAAAATTGATGCCCTTTTAAAGGCCCTCTACGTGCGTTAAAAGGGCATTCCTGAAGGGGGTCTAAAAGCCTTGTAAATAAAGGGTTTTAGATGGCAGCAAATTTACATTATATGAGAAATACTAACAAGCTTATAAATAATGGGCCGTAGAAACAAAAAATTACAAAAGAGCCTTTCCAGTCAGTTACTCTTATGTCTGTGTCAGCTCTTTGGGGGTAGTTTTCTTTGGTGAAAAAAATTACTCTTATCGCTAGATTGACAAAATGTGAAAAAAAATGCATAATTAAAAAACAGACAATGTAGTAGGATGCAATTCGAAGAAATGTCGGCTTTTTGGCATGTTACCAAATATTTCTTTCAAGATCTTGTGGAGGAAGGATTGTTGGTTACTAGGATGCAAATCTCTACATAGAAAGCTACCAGTGTTGCTTTACCAAAGTTTAGAGACATTTGAGTAGTCCTCCTTTTTCTTCTTCAATAGTCATGTTATGCCTTCAGATCAACGAAAACCCTAGACGCTTTTAAAAAGGATGTGATTGAAATGTTAACTCATGAACTGAGGACAAGACAGGAATGTGAAGACTTTGTGCGGGGCTGTACTATTATGGGCACCGGCGGCGGCGGTAGCTCAGCTCGAGGCCTTGATAAGCTGACGAGAGCATTGGATGAAGGGCTTAGAATAGGCTGGACAGATGCCAAACAGATACCTGATGATGTCTGGGTGGTATGTCCGTTTCTTATGGGATCTATTGCGCCAAAAACATCCGCAGGCCTGGCTGAGATGAAAGACATGGGGCTTACTGAAGTGCGCTATCCAAATACCCTTATGGCTGCAATTCAAGAATTAGAAATTTATACCGGGAAGAAGATTGGTGCAGTGATACCCGGTGAGCTAGGAGGTTCAAACACCCCGGAGCCAGTTGTGCAGGCTGCTCGTCTATCCATACCCTGTGTAGATGGGGATTACGCCGGAAGAGCCATTCCAGAGATCGCACAGATGACACCCGTACTATTCAACAAGCCTCTTGCCCCAATAACCAGTGTAGACGAATGGGGTAATATCACCATTATTAAGGCAGCTATTAATGAGCCGATGGCAGAAAGAATCGGGAAATTCCTCGCTGTGGCAGCATATGGTCTAACCGGTATGGCCGGCGTTCTTTTGAGCGGTAAAGAATGCAAAGAAGTTCTTGTATCGGGAACACTTACTTTGTGCCAGAAATTAGGGCAGACCGTTAAGGAAGCTCAGAACCGCGGAATCGATGTTCCGGCAGCAACTGCCAAGGCTATGGAAGGATGGGTCATTTTCAAAGGCAAGGTCACAGCAAAAGAGTGGGAGGATCGAGTCGGATATTACTGGGGAACCCACACACTCACGGGCATTGAAGAATTTGCCGGACAAACCTTCAAAGTATGGTTTAAGAACGAGAACCATATCTCCTGGCTAAACAACAAACCCTTTGTCACGAGTCCTGACCTTATCTGTATGGTTAATCGTGAAACAGGGGAACCCAAGACCAACGACAATGTAGTTGAAGGAGATGTCATGGCTGTGTTGGGAGCGCAGGCTTACAAACCTTACCTGACCCAATCCAAAGGATTGGAGGTTTTGGGACCAAAGCACTTTGATTTTGATTATCCTTTTGTACCTATTCAGAAACTTTTAAGTTAAAATATTATTGAACCTGAGGTGTAAATATGAGTGAGCGATTAATCGATGTCTTCTGTCAAATGGTGAAAATCGATAGTGAATCCGGGAA
>JAUVOA010000057.1 GCA_030599445.1 Atribacterota bacterium
AAAATCGGGATTCATTTCACTTTTACAAACAATTTTACATTCATAATGAAATCCTGATATATTAATAATAGGAGTGTCTACTTTTTGTGCTGGAACAATGGTTAAATTACATTCTTTGAATTTATCAAAATCTCGACCGGACTTAGTACCGCAAAAATTTAATGCTCCCTTTAAGTCATCAGTTGGGATACTAACCGTAAAACTGGAGGCCTTTTCAATAATATGATGGGTAAAGCGGCTCTTTCTAACCATGACTGTCATTATAGGTTTTTTCCACATAAATCCGATTGCAGCCCAACCTATAGTCATAACATTTATTTTTTCATCATCTTTGAACTTAGCTACCAGGAATGCCCCTTTGGATTTTATCTGTTGCATAACTTCTTCGGTAACAGCTAAATAATTAACATTTTTCATATAAATTTTTCTCCTTAAAGATACAATAATAATTATATTTTAATTTTCTTAATCAACTTCCTTTAATTTCTCTACCATTTTCACAAAATCATCTATCCATTCCGCGGCAAAGTTTACACCTTTAGGAGTGGGAATGTACTCATCTCCGTCTTTCACTTTTACATATTGCCTTAAATCAACTCTCTCTACTCCTCGAAACTCACCGATAGATAAAACTAATCTTTTATTATCGGTAACATCTAACTGCCCAATCTGCTTCATATTTTATTTCTCCCTTCTTTTTTATCTTTCCTATTTTTCCTAATCTACATCTCGCATCATATTTCTTTCCCCGAAATCTGCCAAATTAATCATTTTAACTGAATTATTTTTATATAACTTTCTAATCTTCTCTACCTCTTGCTTGAAATTAGAAGAGATAATTATTTCTAATAAAGCGATATTTCTCGCATAATTAATTACATTTTGGTGAGGAGGTGAGAAAACGATAATATAACACTTTATTATTTTATTTTTCGCTATATACTCTTCCAAACTTCTAAGGCATACTATACCTAACTTCTGTGTAAAAGATACAACTACTTTTTCTTTTTTATCATCTTGTTTTTTTCTTTTGAAAAACATACACATTCCTTCTTGAATTAAAAACTCAAAGCTAAAAGCGAAAAACCATAATTCAAAATTCAAAACCTTAAAATCTGTCAATCTACTAATTAACCAATTATAATTATATTAGTATTAGTAAATAGTGATCAGCATATTATATTGCCTATCGTGTGAAAAAAAATAGAATTCAAAAAACGCAAAACCATATTATGATAAAAATTCTGTATATATTTTTAGATTTTTTGTAGGGGTCGGATTTATTCGATCCGAAACGGATTCGATGAATCGAACCCCTACTTCCTAAACACCATCCGCTAATAATCTTTTGACTCCTGAATTCTTCTTTGCGAGATACGACTCACGAGATACGAGATACGATACTTTAATTCCTGATTCTTGAGCAATTTTCCTAACGCGATACTCGATACGCGATACTATTTCAATTAATTCATTCTCCGATAAAAGACCTCACCCAATCAGGTTGATTCGGTCTTTCTCTCTTTTCTCCCATCTCCTGCCATTTTTCATCGGTCAACCTATCTTCCATAGGATGTTTGAATTCATAATAAGAAAAAACAGCACCACGACAGATTCTGACTCCCCGGGTATCATCTATTATAACATAGATATTAAATGGTGAACCAACCCCTTCCTCTAAAACTTGTCCGGTATTTACATCAGTATGGACATCTGCCACAATTTCCATCTTTTCATCAGTATCAGAAGTTATCTTCTCTAAAATTTCTGAGGGGAATTCCTTTAAAGAAGTAAGTTTTTTCCCGATATTCCAGATAAGTTCATATTCCTCATTATCTAAGGGTGTACTACTAATTTCTTTTTCAGAAATGATTTTTAGCTTATCCAATAATTTTTCAAATTCTTTTATCTTCTCCGGAATTCCTTCGATAGCCAGGTCAAGAGCAATAAGATTATTTCTTAAATCTTTCATCATCTCTTCTAATCTGGCATAGACTTCCGGATAAGGTTCAACATAGCCATAAGTCGACTTTGGTTCTGGAGGCATCCCCTTACCCGCCATAGTATAACTCTGTTTGGCATATAAAATGGTATCATGCCTTAATTCAGTCCAGGAACCCAGTACGGTCTGTAGCTCCTTATCTATCCAGGCAGGACCTTGCATAAAGCAAGGTAAATTTGTATTTTTGTTCTCCTCCAATAAGGTGAGCAATGCATAAAGCCAGCGCCAGTAGAGATTCTGTTTCCATTCTTCTATGGTTTTAAGAGAAAATTCCTCTTTTAAATTATTTAATTGATTATAATACTCGGTGTACTCAGTATCTCCTTCTACCTCTAAAATTTCCAGTGCCCTCTTTGACCCCAGCACAGCACATATATCTAATCCCCGGGGGAAAGCCCTGACTGGTCCAAAGTTGGGGATAATCTCCATGGTAAAGGGTTTCTTATCACCAGTATATTGCATAATTATCTTCTCGTCTTTCACTCCAAATACTAATTCCTGAAACATATAAGAATCTGGAATAAATCTCTGTGCCATAAATCTGAAACCTTTAGTTGAAACTCTAAAATCCCCATCCTCTGTAAAAGCTAAACCAGAGAGAATTTTAGGTACTCTTAATTGTATCGCCTTATCAATAAATTCAGCGAGTTTTTCTTGGTTATCATATTTGTCCACTGATTCATTGGGGGGAAATATTTCCTTAATAAGTTTTATATAGTCATCGACATATAAATCATCAGTCTTTCCCACAAAATAGACTGTAGGCTCATAAATCATCTTCCATAATTTAAAGGCATTTTCATTTCTTAAAAGAGCATCAGCCATTAAAATGGCTTGCAAAGTCATCTTCTTACCATAAGTTATAGCTGGTTCTTCTGAGGCCGGTCTTAATTTAAAATCAATGCGCCCATACCACATCATCGCCTTAAAATAATTCTCCAATTTTTCATTTCTGGTGTAATGGCCTCTGGGGATATACTGGCTATAATCTTCGTAAGCATAAGGGGTCTGATAGATACTGGGGGTTTTTATATAGGTTAAAAGTTCTCTAAACTCTAATCCTTTGTGATTCTTTATATTTTCACATTCTTGTTCCACTAATTCTTCTATCTCATAACCAGCCTGATACCCAGTATCAAACTGTCTTTTAGCTACTGCAAAAAAACCGATATTTAATCTGGCAGCCTCTTTAACATTTTCGGTATAGGCTTCTCTAAATTGCTCAATAGAAAGTTCGAGCATTCGGTCAGTAAGTTCGACTGCTGAATTATAAAGTTTTTCTACTTCTAAAATTCGCAAAAGATAATCAAAAAATAGATGACCGGTATGGAGAACTGCGTCAGTAGTTATAAATATAGGCTGGTTGGTATCTTTGCACTCTAAGTAAATATCACTTATCTCCTTATAATATGCAGGTGAAACTGCAAAACCATTTTTTCTAAGAAGTTCTGATGCTGCAGGAGAAAGATGAAATTGACGAATATTGGAGATATCTTCAAGAGAATATAAGTCTTTTTTATTTTCTGCTGAAAAGATTGATGAAGTTAATAGAAAAAAGAGGAGTACCAAATATAGAAAACAAATTATAATTGTTTTAAAATTAATTCTTTTCATTTTATTCTTCTCCATCCTTTTAGTTGTTAGCATCTGGTCAGCTTGTTAACTATTTTATTGGTTAATTGGTTTAATATTAATTCTTCAATATTCTCTTTCTCAACTAGTTAACCAAGTAACCAACTAACTAATGGTAACATTCTTTACTCAATTGACTCCTTTAACAGGTCAAAAAAGCCATTTAAATAACCCAAACCCAGTAGTATATCTTTTTTCATTAAATCAATTAATTTCTGACTTTCCTTCGAATTTGCTACCCTGATTATCTCTTGTTCCTCAAGTATAAGTAACTCTTGATCATTATCTAATATAGGAAATAATTTCATAGTTTCTCGATAAGACAAGGTAAAATCTTTTCTGGCTTCCTTACTTAGTTTAATGGTACTATCCGCTACATCATCCATCTTAACAGTTTTTACCTCAGGAAGGAGATTATAAAACTCGTCTTTCTTGTGTTCAAAAAGATATCCATTAAAATCTTCATAACCGTAATGAGCATTAGTAACCAGCACAGTCAGTTTTTTTACATTAAAGAATTTTTTAAAGAGGACATCCAAAGGAGCGGGATAAGTATGATAGGGTTGGGATATGTCTTCCAAATAATGGACTGCCCGGGCGGCAAACCTAAAACCCCAATAATTATCGCCTTTCCCAAAGGCAATTTTGGACATTTCAAAGAAGTGATTGGCTCTTTTGGGGGCATCTCCGGCTTTCAGTAAACCTGCAAACACAGAAAAATACATATGGCGATACCCCTGACTTCCCCCGGTTAAAGTTTGTAATTTATTTAATTCTAAATTAGTATCTAAATCCCAATCCGGTTCGTCCGAATAATTTATAAGAATATCTAAGGCTTTCGTTTTTCCTCCAATCTCCCCCTCAACATATTTTATTACAAATTCCGGATTATATTCATCCCGGTCTATATCTTCATAAGTATAAGGAGTTATTTCGATTTCGGGGAAATTGTTTATCCAATCATTATTTTTTGTGGCTAGTTCGGTATAAAAAAAGTGACTGTTCCAGGAAAACGCGTTTATAGAACTTAAGACTAAAACTGAAAGAATTAGCAGAATAAGAATTGATATTTTCTTTTTAAGCTTCACAATTACCTCCTAAATATTTTTTGGGTTCCCACTGCCTGCTTTCGCAGAGCCTACCCTCGTAAAAATAGGGGCACAAGTTTCGCGAGAATGAAAGAAAAAGTAATTACTTCTATTTTATTTTTCAAAAGGGAATTTATACTGGTTCAATCCAAGTTCTTCTTTTAAAGTAATAATCTGCTGTTGAAGATTCTTATTAATGGGTGCGCCTTTATCTTTTCTCTCTAACCAGGCCAGATATTCTTTTTCACCGGCGGTGTAAATTCTTTCTGCTTCAGGAGCTTTTTTAGAAGCACGAAGGGAACGAAGAATATCTCCGCTTATCTTCTTAAATGATTTAAGGTCTACAAAGGAAGATATGTTAATTGCTATAAAAAAATGTCCCAGATTAATGGGTACTGGTTTACCTTCTTCTACTCCTGATAACATTTTAAGAAACTTTCCGTTTTGCAGGGCAGCCGAAAGGATTTCTACTACAGCAGCATAACCATAACCTTTATAACCCGCAGTTTCTTCTCCAATACCACCTAAAGGAGCAAGAGCAGCTTTTCCTGTTTTTAAGTCTTGTAAAATTTGATGAGTATCTGTTCTGGTCTTCCCGTCTTCTCCGATCACCCAGCCCGGAGGAATTTCTTTTTCTGCCCGGTCATAAAATTCTATCTTCCCTCTCTGGGTAATGGATGTAGCACAATCAAGGACAAAGGGAAATTCTTCGTCGGAGGGCATTCCAAAAGTTAAAGGATTGGTTCCTAACATATTTTCTATCCCAAAAGTAGGAGCAATGGAAGGACGGGCATTAGTACCGGTAATTCCGATCATTCCTTCTTTAATGGCCATTAAAGCATAGTAGCCGGCAATTCCATAATGAGTTGAATTTCTTACTGCAACCATTCCCAATCCCATCTTTTTTGCTTTTTTAATAGCCAGAGTCATGGACTTTTTGGCAATTACCTGTCCCATTCCATTGTGGCCGTCAATAACCGCGGTGGTAGGACCATTTTTAACAATTTCCATATCTGTTTTTGGTGACTGGATCCCCGCTTTAATCCTGTCATAATAAATAGGTTTTAAGCGGCCAACGCCATGTGAATCTATCCCTCTTTTATCAGAAGTAATCAACACATCAGCACATATTCGGGCATCCTCTTCCGGAACTCCTATGCCCTTAAAAACATCGACCATAAAATTTTCTAAACTATCGAAATCTACCCAAACGATATCCTTAGAATTATTATACAAGATTGCCCCCTCCTTTATTTTTGCATTGAGGTTTTTATGCGGATTTGATAAATCAATCACTTTTAAGTTTAATATAACACAAAGTAAAAATGTTTTTCAATTATTTATTTGCGAATTTAGTTGTGTAGAAAGAAAAGTTATTCCTCTTTTATAGAAAAAATATAAAGAATATTTATTGCTTTTGTTTTCTATCTTTTTTATCTCTGATTCTTTTTCTTCACGCGATACTCAATACTATCTCATCTTCTGGCTTCTTTATTCTATTTTTTTAACCAGCTAACCAGGTAACTAACTAACCAACTAATTAATTATATACTCGATACTATACTACAAATATAGGATTGACATAACGATATTTTACTGATATATTAATAATATATTAGTAATATATAGGTGATATTTATGATAAATAAAGAAATTTACAAAGAACTTAAAAAACGGATAGTTTATCTGGACTACAAACCAAAACAAGTATTGAATATTAAAGAATTAGCGAAAGAATTTGGGGTTAGCCCTATGCCTATTCGAGAGGTGTTAATCCTTTTAGAAAGCGAAAAACTAATTCATATAATACCTAATAATGGCATCTATGTTAATGACATAAGTTTTCAAGAACTTAAAGATGTTTTTGAAGTCAGGCTTTTTTTAGTTAGCCTTGCCGGGAGATTGGCAGCTCAAAGAGCAACTTCAGAAGAATTAAACAAAATGAAAGAACTTCTCGAAAAAATAAAAAAGGAAAAGAACCGAAACAAATTAATTCAGTTAGATGCAGAATTTCACGATTTAGTAAATTACTCTACTAAAAATCAAACCTTAGCCAAGACTTTAAAAAGATTGCGAAATCAAATTGGCCGCTTGTGGTTCTTTGCTAAAGAAAATGATGCTTATTCGCAAAAAATTCCTGAAGATTTTGAAGAACTTATAAAAGCACTGGAAAACAAAGAGCAAAACAAGTGTGAGCAGATTATGAAGGATCACGCTATTCACTTTATAAATCAGATAAAAATGAGTTTGTATGCTGAATAAAAAAATTATTCTTTGAATTAAGCTGAATTGAAAAAGGAGAAAATATGAAAAGAATTTTAATAACCGGAGCGCTGGGTCAAATTGGTTCTGAACTTGCTTCTTTTTTAAGAAAAAGATACGGTAATGAAAATGTTATTGCCTCAGATATTAAACATGTGCCTGATGAAATAATTAACCAAGTCGGGGTATTTGAGCATATTGACTGTTTAGATGCTCAGGAGATTTGCTCTGTAATTAATAAATATAAAATAGATACTGTATTTCATCTTGCTGCTGTTCTCTCTGCAAGTGGAGAAAAAAATCCTCAATTAGCCTGGAAAGTAAACATTAATGGCCTTTACAATGTGCTGGAAATAGCCAGGGAATATAAATGTGCTGTGTTCACTCCCAGTTCGATTGCCGCTTTTGGCCCTTCTACTCCCAAAGATAAGACCCCTCAAGAGACAGTTCAAAGACCCAACACCATCTATGGATTAACCAAAGTTACAGGAGAGCTACTTTGCGATTATTATTATTCAAAATATGGAGTAGATACCAGAGGAGTACGTTTTCCGGGAATTATCTCTAATGTTGCTCTTCCCGGTGGAGGAACTACCGATTATGCTGTTGAAATCTTTTATGAAGCATTAAAAAATAAAAAATATACCTGTTTTTTAAATAAAGATACTTATCTGGATATGATGTATATGCCTGATGCTCTAAAAGCAGCTCTTAATCTTATGGAAACTGACCCTTCCCGATTAAAACACAGGAATGCCTATAATGTGACCGCAGAAAGCTTTAATCCGGAACAACTCGCTCGGGAAATCAAAAAATACATTCCGGACTTTGAGATGAACTATGATATTGACCCAATGCGGCAGGCAATCGCCGATTCCTGGCCTAACCGATTAGATGACAGTGCAGCCAGAAAAGAATGGGGATGGTCTCCGGATTATAATTTGGAAGCAATGACCAAGGATATGATTGAAAAACTGGAAGTTAAACTGCATGTTAGTGTGTAGAATACAGTGATAAGTAATGAGTAATAAGAGGAAAGAGTTAGTTGGTTATTTGGTTCGGGAATGAGTATATTGAAGAATTAATTTTAAACTAATTAACCAACAAACCAGTTAACTAGCTAACTAAGTACTAACGACTATTCACTATTCACTAACGACTAATTAAATGGAGGATTAAAAAATGGGATTAGATAATTTAGAGAAAGTCCTTTCTCAAACTCTAAAAGAGCTAAAAGAGGAAGGACGATTAAAGGGAAAAGAATACATTATAACCAAAGTTAAAAGAAGTGATGGAGAAAAAGGTCCAAGATATTTCCTTAAAGGGAAAGACGAGCAGGAATTTATCAGAATGAATTCTAATTCTTATCTGGGAATGTCCTTAAG
>JAUVOA010000030.1 GCA_030599445.1 Atribacterota bacterium
ATAGAAGTATCTTCTGTTGAAAAATGGGAAGAAGTAATCAGTAGATTAGAACTGGGAGATACACTACTATTATTGGTTTTTCGTAGCGGACGTACTTATTATGTCCCAATTAAAGTAGAAAAAATTGACTAAATAAAATCGTATCTCGTATCTCGTGAATCGTATCTCGTAAAGAGAATAGTGGTCAGGAGCCAGAAGCCAAAATAAAATCGTGTCGCGTATCGAGTATCGCGTAAATAAAAAGAGCCAGAAGCCAGGAGTCCGATGTAGGGGCACGATGCATCGTGCCCAAAGGTACCAGAGAATAAAAAAAAGATAGATTCCCGTTTTCACGAGGATAGGCCCACCTGTCCCTGAATTAATGTAGGGGTTTGATTTATCAAACCCGTTTCGGGTCGAATAAATTCGACCCCTACACCAGATTCGTGGAAATAACCTAAAACACAATAAACTGATAACTGAAAACTTATATTAATCATAGCGACTATTCAATATCTACCAATTTAATTGGCAAATTGGTAGATTGATAGATTGATAGATTTTAAAGTTTTGAATTTTGAAATATGGTTTTTAGCTTTTAGTTTTAATTTTTTAGTTTAATAATGTAGAGACACGGCGTTGCCGTGTCTTCTTATTAAATATAGCGCACTGTATTTCTGCATTTGCAACTGCCAGCTTTTTTAAAATTAATTTTAAAATATGGTAAAATATTAGAAATATTTAAAGAATGAGACGGTCTATAAAATTGAAAAAAGATAAGAATCATAAATTATCTACTCCTTTTCGAGAAAGAAATATTGTTTTAGCCTTAATTGTTATCTTGTTTCTTGCCCTATTACTGGGTTCTTTGACCTATAAAGAAGTACAAAGAGAAAGATATTATTTATGGGAATTAGCCCGCTCGGAAGGATTAAATATTGCATTTTCTATCCAAACTCTTGGCCCCCGGTTTATCTTAAATGAAAATGTTTTAAAAGATATTATAGTGCTTTTAAAGAAAGAGGGGGTAAGCTATATCGATATTTGTAACGATAAAGGGGTAATTTTAATCAGTACCGAAGAAGAAAGATGGCAAAATGTAATAAAAATCCCTAACCCTGGCAAAATCAATTTTGTAAATACTGAAGACAAAAAAGGTAATAGAATACTCCTAGTAATAAAACCATTCAATCTTGATATTAATGAACAGTTAGATATTTGGAAAATATTACCTATTAGAAATAGTTGTTTAGTGGTGGGGATAAACTTAGAAGGATATTATAATCGCTTGAGCCAGACCAGAAGAAGAATAATTTTAAATTACAGCATTATAATGGCCCTTGTGTTATTTGGGATTTATGTAATTTTTAAATTACAAGAGACCTATATCGTAAAAAAGACCTTGAATGAGATGAAAGTATATACTTCAAAATTATTAGAGACTATGGATAATGCGGTAATTTCGGTAGATAATAAGGGCAACATTAAAACTTTTAACCGCAAGAGTGAAGAAATTTTTGGTAAAAAGAAGGAAGAAGTATTAAACAAAGATTGTCAGGCAGTTTTAAATTTAAAGATTAACGGAAAATGTCTCCTTAAGGAATGTCTTTTAGAGAAAAAAAATATCACTCAGGAAATAATTTTAGAAGAAAAGGGATTGAAGAAAAAAATATTAGACCTTAACACCTCGTTTTTAACTGACGAGTTGGGGAATATAACCGGGATAGTAGCAGTAATAAGAGATGTAACTGAAATTAAAAATCTAAATGAGGAAATGGCACGCCATAAAAGATTAGTTGCTCTGGGTAAATTATCTGCCGGGATTGCCCATGAAATTAGGAATCCTTTAAGCTCAATCAGAGGGTTAGCCCAGTTTGTTTATAATTCATTTTCCAAGACCGATGAAAGAAAAGAAGATTTAAATACTATTGTTCAAGAAGTAGATAGATTAAACAAATTAGTGGTTCAAGTTTTGGATTTTGCAAAATTGAAAAAACTAAACTTAACCCGTTTTTCTTTAAATGATTTAATAAGAAAGATTGCTGAATTATTTGAATTGGAAATAAAAGATAAGCAGATTAAATTTAGTCTGAAACTTTCCCCGGATATTTCTCAGATTCAAGCTGATGAAGACCAGGTAAGGCAGATTTTAATGAATGTAATTATTAATGCCATTCAGGCTATCCTCAACGAAGGGGAAATCAAAATTAAAACTGAAAAAGTTCTTTTAAAGGAAGAACCAGCTATAAAATTAATTATTGAAGATAGCGGGATTGGTATTCCCGAAAAAGATTTTAATCAAATATTTGATCCTTTCTTTAGCACCAAAGAGAAGGGCTCCGGATTGGGTCTTTCTATAGCATACAAGCTTATAGAGGCTCATCAGGGAGAGATCAAAGTTGAATCCAAAGAAGGGGAAGGAACAAAGTTTGTTATTTTTCTACCTCAAAAAGGAGGAAAGTAATTTTGCGAAAAATATTAGTAATCGATGATGAACAAAATATAAGAAGAATGTTAGTCCGCGTACTTTCTTCAGAGGGATTTATTGTTAAAGAGGCTGTTAATGGCTTAGAAGCTCTAAAGAGATTAGAGGAAGAAAATTATAGTTTAGTATTATTAGATCTTAGGATGCCCGTACTAAATGGAATTGAAACCTTGAAGAAGATAAGAAAAAATGATTTGAATCTACCGGTTATTATGATGTCCGCTTATGGGAGTATTCCCGAAGCTGTGGAAGCAATGAAATTGGGTGCTTTGGATTATCTGATAAAACCTTTCGATATTGAAGAACTAAAAATTATAATTAAAAGAGCAATTAAGCAATATGAATTAGAAGTGGAAAACATCTACTATCGAGAGGAAGAAGAGAAGAGATTCAATTTTGATGAAATTATAGGAAAGAGTAGTTCTATAAATAAAGTTTTAGAAATGGTGAAAAACGTATCTCCCACTACTGCTACTGTGCTCATTACTGGCGAAAGTGGCACCGGGAAAGAATTGATAGCCCGAGCAATACACAAAAACAGTCTGCGTAAAAATGGCCCGTTTGTAGTGGTAAATTGTGTAGCCTTTTCTCCTAATCTCCTGGAGAGTGAACTCTTTGGACATGAAAAAGGTTCTTTTACCGGAGCTATTGCCAAGAGGATAGGTCGTTTCGAAATGGCAAATGGAGGAACTATTTTTTTAGACGAAATAGGAGAGATGGACCTTTCTATTCAAACAAAATTACTCAGAGTTTTACAGGAGAAGGAATTTGAAAGAGTAGGGAGTTCAAAGAGTATTAAAGTTGATGTACGAATATTATCTGCCACCAATAAAGATTTAAAAAAAGAAGTAGAAGAAAGAAGGTTTAGAGAAGATTTATTTTATCGGCTAAATGTCTTTAATGTAGATGTTCCTCCTTTAAGGGAAAGGAAAGAGGACATACCTTTAATTATGGAGCATCTTATCGGTAAATATAATAAAATATTAAATAAAAAAGTTAAAAAAGTTTCTGTAAAAGCTATGGAATTACTGCTGGATTATGATTATCCAGGTAATATAAGAGAGTTAGAAAATATTATCGAGAGAAGTATGATTATGGCAAAAGACGAAATAATCAATGAGAAATATTTCAATTTTATAAGCAAAGAAACATACATTGAGAAAAAGGGGACTTTAAAAGATGTAGAAAAAGAATTAATTATTAAATATTTGGTTCAGAATAATACAAATCGCACTAAAACAGCAGAGATTTTAGGAATAAGCCGAAGAAGCTTGCAGAACAAAATCAAAGAATACCAAATAAATTTATAAGTCAAAAAGTTAACCAAAGGTGCCAGGCACCTTTGGTTAACTTTTTGCTCTTGACATATTTATTAAAGTAGCTTAAACTGTGGGCGTAAAGGATACGACTTTACACGAAGGCTTGTATCTTGTATGAGAACAAGACCAGGGGCAAATAAAATTAATAGTATTTCGTCTAGTATCTTATGACGGAACTAGAACGGAGGTGAAAAAAATGAATAGAGATTCCACTTTATCAGGATTTAAACTTACTACCCGTCAGCTAGCTATCTCTGGCATGCTGGGAGCTATCGCTATCATCTTAGGAGTAACCAGATTGGGGTTTATCCCTGTTCCAACTCCAGCCGGTCATGCTACTATTATGCACATTCCAGCCATTTTAGGAGGGATACTCGAAGGTCCGATAGTAGGTGCATTAGTAGGATTAATCTTCGGAGTTTACAGTTTTTTAAATGCCACTAACCCTATATTTGCCGACCCTTTAATCGCTATTTTACCCAGAATATTTATCGGAGTAGCAGCTTATTATTCTTACAAATATTTCTGGAAGAACAGTGCTATTGCAGCGGCGTTAGGAACTCTTACCAACACTATCGGAGTATTGGGATTAGCTACCTTAAGAGGATATCTTCCGGTAAAAGTAAGTGCCAGCATTGCAGTAGTTCATGGTACTCCGGAAGTGGTAGTAGCAATATTATTGGTATTTATATTAGTTAAAGCTTTAAAGAGAGCTGGTTATTAGAAAAGTTATAGAGTAGGGGAGTTGAGTATTCCTCTACTCTATTTTTATTGTTAAAGTTTATAAAATATTAAGTGGAATGTTGTGGATTATTTATAATGATTCAGAGGACAGTTCTTTGAATTATTCAATAAAAGAAAGATAGATTCCCGCTTTATGTGGGAATGATAAAGGTGCATATAATTCAAGGGAGGGGATATGATGATTTTAGTAATTGATGTAGGTAATACCCATACGGTAATAGGAGTATATAAAGA
The DNA here is from genome assembly GCA_030599445.1 of Atribacterota bacterium. Lineage (GTDB taxonomy): Bacteria > Atribacterota > Phoenicimicrobiia > Phoenicimicrobiales > Phoenicimicrobiaceae > Sediminicultor. Next base: position 4,762 of record JAUVOA010000030.1, read on the forward strand.
AGAGAAATTGTTAGGTCATTGGAGAATTTCCACTGATTTGAATAAAACAGAGGATGAGTATGGAATGTTAGTTAAGAGTTTGCTTTCTAATTCTAATTTATCCTTTTCAGATGTTAAATCTGTAGTTATTTCCTGTGTTATCCCTCCGGTAACCTGGATATTAAAAAAGATGTCCGTGGATTATTTTAAGGTATCTCCTATTATTGTAGGGCCCGGAACAAAGACTGAAATTTATATTAAAACAGATAATCCCAAGGAAGTGGGGGCAGATAGGATTGTTAATGCTATTGCTGCTTATAAATTATACGGAGGGCCGGTAATAATTGTAGATTTTGGAACAGCTACTACATTTTGTGCAGTTAATAAAGAAGGAGTTTATCTGGGTGGAGCCATTACTCCTGGAATCGAAATTTCAGCAGAAGCTCTGTTTGAAAAGACAGCCAAACTACCCAAAATAGAATTTATAAAACCTAAACATTCTATAGGTAGTAATACTATTACCGCAATGCAGTCAGGAATGTTTTTTGGCTATTTGGGATTAACTAATGAATTAATCAGACGGTTTAAGAGAGAGTTAGGAGAGGATTCTGTAGTAGTAGCTACCGGCGGTCAGGCGGAATTGATGGGAAATGAAAGTAAGTTAATCGATAAAATCAATCCTTTTTTAACCTTGCAGGGATTGCGTATGATTTATGAGATGAATAAGTGAATTAGTCGTTAATGAATAGTGGATAGTCGTTAGTCATTAAAACTAAAAACTTAAAGCGAAAAGCGAAAAACCATAATTCAAAATTCAAAACTTTAAAATCTACCAATCAACCAATTTACCAATTAAATTAGTGGTTAGTGAATAGTAATTCGTATCGCGTATCGCATTAAAGAAATTAGGATTCAGGTAGAGGGGCACAATGAATTGTGCCCTTCTTTTGTAATTCATAGACAGGCGAGACGCCTGTCCTACGCTACGATTAATGGACTAACCAACTGACAAATCTTCTGTTTTCTTTCCTTTCTTCACCATATACTAATACCTAAATACTATATATCTGTTTTTCTATACGCTCTACGCTAAACGCTATCCGCTATATTTCGAGATACTATTCACGAGATACGAGATACGAATTTCGTTTTTCGCTATTTATGCTTTTTCTTATCTCTTTACTATATACTATTCACTAACGACTATATGATTTCCATACTAATGTCCAAAGACTTTACCGAATGGGTGAGGGCGCCAACAGAAATTAAATCTACCCCTGTTTGAGCAATTTTCCGCACTTTTTCCAAAGTAATTCCCCCTGATGCCTCAATTAAGACTTCGCCTTTAACCATTTTTACCGCTTCTTTCACAGTTTCTAAATTCATATTATCTAGCATTATTATATCAACTTTTATCTCTAAAGCTTCTTGAAGCTGAGATAAATTTTCTACTTCGACTTCAATATTTACTGTATGGGAAATTTGTTTTCGGACAGAATTTACTGCTGATTTGATTCCTCCTGCTGCCGCTATATGATTATCCTTAATTAATACAGCATCATATAATCCGAAGCGGTGATTATATCCTCCCCCCATGCGCACAGCATATTTTTCTAATATTCGTAATCCAGGAGTAGTTTTACGTGTATCAACTATTCGAACCGGGAGATCTTTTACTTCCTGACAGAATTTAGAAGTAATGGTAGCTATGCCTGACATTCGCTGAAGGAAATTTAAGGCAACCCTTTCTCCCTTGAGAATAGTTCGGGCAGAACCGGCAATTTTTGCTAAAACTTCCCCCGGTAAAATGTTTTTACCATCTTTTATTTTGGACTGGAAACAAATTTCTGGATCTAATTTTTTAAATACCAGGCAGATAATATCTAAACCGGCAACTACACCTTCCTCTGAGGTTTTAATTATTCCTTTGGCTTTTAAGTTGGAAGGTATAATGAATTCGGTGGTTATATCTCCGGTTCCAATATCTTCTAATAAAGCCTGTTCTATTATTTTATCTATCAGAATATTTTCTTTTATTGAAAAGTCCATCTTTAAAACACCTCTTTGTTTTAGTTAACTAGTTACGTGGTTATCTGGTTAGTTATTTAACTATTAATTATTTAATTAAGTAACCAGATAACTAGCTAACCAGCTAACTAATTTAATATACAATATGTTTCTTCCAGTTTATATCATCTCTCTGTGGAAAATCCTCGCGATAATGTGCTCCCCGGCTTTCTTCACGCTGTAAAGCTGAATTAGTAATGAGATCAGCTAAGATAATGAGATTAGCTAACTCAAAATCTTCAGCAGTTTTAAGTTCTAATTTGAATATAAATTTCCATTCGCTAATTTTTTGTCGTGCCTTCTTTAAATCAAAGGAATTTCGAATAATTCCCACTTTATTCCACATAAGTTTTTGTAGTTCTTTTTTTATTTCTACAGGATTGTATTCTTTGTATCTTTCTTGACGAGCGTTATAAGAAAGTTTTAGTTCCTCCAATTTTTTAATAGAAGAAGGTGTTATATTTTTTTTAATTTTCCGGGCGATTCTATTACCAAAAACTAATCCTTCTAAAAGCGAATTACTGGCTAAGCGATTGGCTCCATGCACTCCCGTTGAAGTACACTCTCCACAAGCATAAAGATTAGTTAAATTAGTTTGTCCCCAGGTATCGGTTTTTATGCCTCCCATAGTATAATGGGCTGCTGGAGCTACCGGGATATATTCTTTCTCTGGGTTGATACCTAGCGTAATACAGTTTTTATAAATAGTAGGGAAGCGTTGGGAAAATTTATCTTTTATTTTGGTAGCATCTAAATAAACATAATCACTTTTATTTTTTTTCATTTGGTCAGTAATTGCCCGAGCAACTACATCTCTGGGAGCTAATTCAGCCAGAGGGTGATAAGAATGCATAAATGATTCACCTTTAATATTTTTTAAAATAGCCCCTTCTCCGCGAACCGCTTCAGAAATAAGAAATTTAGGACTTCCTTGATGATAGAGGGCAGTGGGGTGAAATTGAATAAATTCTAAATCTGTTACTCTTACTCCTCCCCTATAAGCCATAGCAATTCCGTCTCCCGTAGCTACATCAGGATTAGTGGTATTGGAAAAAAGTTGCCCCGCTCCGCCACTGGCTAAAATAGTTGCTCTCGCTAAATAAGCGATAATCTTATTAGTATTGCTATCTAAAACAAGCAGGCCGTAACAAGTAGTATGCTCGGTTAAAATATCTATTACTAAAATATTCTCTTTAATTTTTATTTTATTTTCATTAATTACTTTTTGAGAAAGAGATCTCTCGATTTCTGCTCCGGTGGCATCGCCCCGGGCATGTAAGATTCGAGGTCTTTGGTGAGCCGCTTCTAAAGTAGTTTTATATTTTCCTTCAATTTTGTCAAATTTGGTTCCCAATTCTATTAATTCTTCAACACATTCCGGACCTTCAGTTACTAAAACCTCAACTGCTTCAGGGTCGCAAAAATTTGCCCCGGCTTTTAGGGTGTCTTCCATATGTAAGTGGGGGGAATCTTTATCTCCTAAGGCTACAGCTATACCCCCTTGAGCATGTTCGGTACTGCTTTCTTTTAAGCTGCCTTTAGTGAGAAGGATAACTTTTCCTTTATCGTGAATTTTGAGTGAAGTATATAGGCCAGCGATTCCGGAGCCCACAATCAAAAAATCTGTATAAATTATTTTTAGTTTGGTTAGGTCAAAATTAACCAAATAACGTGGTAACATTTGCGGTAACATCTATTGTTTTCCTTTCAGATAAATATTATTTAATAAAATATCCAAATTATTAGGCGACTATGTCAGTAAAATTAAAAATTTAAAGCGAAAAACTAAAAACCATAATTCAAAACTTAAAACTTTTTAATATAGCATATAACTGATAGCGTATAGAGTGATTAGTAATAAGTAATAATTTTATCGTTTCAAGTTACAATTTGCAATTTTTTTCAATTTTGAATTTTAAGTTATAGTTTTGCGCTTTTCGCTTTTCGCTGTAATACAAGATGCTATTCGCAAGACATTAAATACTATTTAACCAACTAACTAACCAACTAATTAACTAACTAATTTCTATCATTCGATTTAATGCTTTTAAAGATTTTTTTCTTATATCCTCTGGTACTATTACTTGTGGTTCTAACTTTTTTAGAGAGTGTAGAACTTTCTCTAAGGTGATAAGTTTCATATTCTGACAGATCATATTTTCAGAGGCAGGGAAAAAATCTTTGTCCGGATTATTCTTTTTTAAAGGATGAAATATTCCCATTTCTGTACCAATGATATATTCTTTAGCCGGATTGTTGCTGGCAAATTTAATAATTCCTCTGGTACTGCCGATATAGTCAGCCAGATTACATACTTCCGGGCGGCATTCAGGATGTACTAAAAGTAAAGCCTGGGGATGAAGTTCTTTAGCTTTGATTATATCATCTCTGGTTAAGAGATAATGAGTAGGACAGAAACCTGGCCAGGGGATAATCTTTCGTTTTGATTTCTTTGCAGTAAAGTCAGCTAAATTCATATCGGGAAAAAATAAAATTTCTTTTTCAGTAGGAATTGACCGAGCAATTTGAACAGCATTAGCAGAAGTGCAACAGTAGTCACTTAAAGATTTTACAACTGCTGATGAATTAACATAAGAAATCACTACTGCTTTAGGTAGTTCTTTTATTTTGCTTTTTACTTTCTCGGCTGGTGCCATATCGGCTAAAGGACATCCAGCTTTAATTTCTGGAAGTAGAACAATTTTTTCTGGAGAGAGAATAGATGCAGTTTCCGCCATAAACTGAACTCCGCAAAATACTATAACTTTTGCTTTAGTCTTAGCTGCTTGCTGACTGAGGAAGAGCGAATCACCAGTAAAATCAGCAATGTCTTGGATTTCGCCGGGTTGATAGACATGAGCTAAAATTACTGCTTCTCTCTTTTTCTTCCAGGATAATATTTCTTTGACTAAATTTTTGTTTGAGGGGCTACTAGTTGTATTATTCATTTTGTCTCCTAATTAATACAATATAAACTTTTAATAGACTATTTGGTTATCTATTTATTTTGTTTTAAGGTGTTTTTTATTATATCATAAAAGAAAATTAGATATAAAATCTTTTTTATTGTAATATATTTTATAAAAAAGTAAAGAGGAGAAAAATTCTTTAAAGAATTTTTCTCATAAAGCGGGTAAAATAAATCTATTCTTCAATTTGTGTGTTAGTGTAAAATTTAGTGGGGTAGTTAGATAAAGAAAAGAATATTTATTGCTTTTGTTTTCCCGCCTTTTTTTCTTCACGCGATACGCAATACGTGGTACGAATACATTAATTGACAAGGATATTGAAGAGGGGTAATATTAATAAAAGCGAAAAATGAAATACACAAAACAAAGTTCGTATCTCGTATATTAGCGTAGAGCGTATAGCGTATAGAAAATAGTATATAGTATATAGTATTTAGTATTTAGTATATAGTGGAGAAAAGAAAGAAAACAGAGGATTTGTCAGTTGGATAGCCCACTAATCGTAGGACAGGCGTCTCGCCTGTCTATTAATTACAAGAG
>JAUVOA010000245.1 GCA_030599445.1 Atribacterota bacterium
AACTCTTCATTCTCCCTTCAATCTTAAAAACGGAAATTCCTGCTTCTATCAATGAAGGAAGGTGTTCTATCATACATAAATCTTTGGAATTAAAAATATAGGTTCCTTTTTTATCCTCATATACCGGGAAATATTCCCCCGGTCTTGTCTCTTCCATAAGATAATATCTCCATCTGCAGGAATGGGCACAATCCCCCCTGTTAGCATCCCGACTTACCATATAATTACTTAACAGGCATCTGCCTGAATAGGAGATACACATAGCTCCGTGTACAAATGTTTCAATTTTCATATCAGGAGGAGATTTTTTTATTATTTGTTTTATCTCCTCAAGGGATAATTCTCGAGCTAAAATTATTCTTCTGATCCCCTGTTCATACCAAAAATTCACCGCTACATAATTAGTAGTACTTGCCTGGGTACTTAAATGAACCTCCATCTCCGGAATAATATTCTTAACTATCTTTAGTATCCCCGGATCTGAAATTATTACTGCATCTAAATTCAACTCCTTTAATTTAGTTATGTACTCGGGTAATCCTACCAGATCTTCATTGTGGGGTATAATATTAAGAGTAAGGTAAACCCTCTTCCCCCTATCATGCGCGAACTTTATCCCTTCTGCTAATTGCTTTAGAGTAAAGTTTTTTGCTCCTGCTCTTAATCCAAAATTCTCGCCGCTTAAATATACTGCATCAGCCCCGTAAATAACCGCCATCTTTAATTTTTCTAAATTACCAGCCGGGGCCAATAACTCCGGCTTTTTCATCTTTTGTCTCCTCTTAATTGAATTAATTTCCTTATTTTTTATTATTTTATTTTTAAATTTTAAAAAATATACTATAATAATAACACAATTTTAATCAATTAACCTAATAGGCCGGGGAGGGCGGAAAAATGAAGGTAAAAAATCTCCTAAATAATTTAGATAAAATTGCCCCTTTTTTCTTACAGGAAAGTTTTGATAACAGTGGTATTCAATTTGCCGACCTTGATGCCCCTGTAACAAAAATTTTACTATCCTTAGATGTAACTCAAGGTGTCTTGGATGAGGCTTTAGAAAATAAAGTAAATTTAATTATTGCCCATCATCCCCTTTTGTTTTCTCCTTTAAGGCAAATTACTAAACAGAAAAATCCCCTGTTTTTTAAAATCATCACCAATAAAATAAATCTTTTGGCTATACATACCAATTATGATCTGGCTGAAAATGGACTAAATGATTACGTAGCTAATTTATTAGGAATAAAGAAAATTTCTCCTCTGCAGGGTAGTTCAGAAAAGGTTTTTAAATTTGCAGTATATGTCCCTGTAAAACATGCCGATAAGGTAAGCCAGGCAATCTTTAAGGCAGGAGCGGGAAAAATCGGCAAGTATACCGAAACATCTTTTAATATTACAGGGGAAGGAACTTTTAAGCCCATGGAAGGAACTAACCCTTTTATCGGAAAAATAGGGGAAAAAGAAACAGTCCAGGAGATAAAAATTGAAACTGTGGTAGCAGAAAGAGATTTGGAATCAGTTGTACAGTCGATGAAAGATAATCATCCCTACGAGGAACCGGCTTATGATATATACGAACTTAAAACAAAACCTTCGTATGGGATAGGCATATTCGGAGAGATAGATAAAGAAGTAGAAATTTCTAAATTCTCCCTGGAGGTAAAAAATAGACTTCAAGCTCACTATATCAGACTTATTAAATCTAATAACCGAAAAATAAGAAAGATAGCTCTTTGCACAGGGTCAGGAGGCTCTCTCTTAGAACAAGTCAATAACAAAGATGTTGACTTATATATAACGGGAGATATCACTTATCATACCGCCCTTCGGGCTAAAGAATTGGGATTGAATGTTTTGGATGTTGAACATTTTGATACCGAAAAATTCTTCGTGAAAGCCCTTCATAATCAATTGATAAAATTTGGAATTCCCCAAAACATTTTGATTAAAAGTAAAAAAATGGAATCTCCGTATAAATTACTGTAATGAGTGATGAGTAATAAGTAATATGTAGGGGTTCGATTCATCAAACCCGCTGAAAAAAAATTACCAAAATACTCGGGTCGGATAAATCCGACCCCTACCCCAGATTCATGGAAATAACATAAAACACAATAAACTGTCAACTGAAAATTTGTTTTAAAAACTAATGATTATCACTATTTACTGACAACTAATTTAATTGATAAATGAGACAGGCGAGACGCCTGTCCTACGGGAAGGCTGGGGGATGTTTTCGCATCTTTAGCATTCATATTTTTTCCTGCAATTTTCCCCACACCTATACGCTACCCGCTATCTATACGCTATACGCTAATTTCCTACTAACGATTATTCGCTCTTCTCAATGATAATTTTTGTTCCTGAACTGACTTTTTTAAATACTTTATGATCTCCTATTATCTTTCCGAAGATATTTACCGGGCTGGCGGGCCTGATTTCATCACCTTGACTTGCTGGAGTGAGTCCAAAGAAGATACAAAAAGCATTACCAGGTGGCCAATAACCTAAATCACCTTCGGAAACTGCTGCCTTCGCGTTCTCCAATCCAATATTAACCGGTATGGAAAAATAAATCTCATCACCCCATGTGTTAACACTTCCTTCAATGGGAAGTGCATCCCATATTTTTTGAGCAGTTTCGCTATTATTTAAACTGGCATCTACTTTAAGATCTTCGGTTGTAATGGTAATCTTTTTAACAGCCATTTTTATCTTTCCTTTTTTATTTATATTTCTTTTCGCTTAACTCTTTCGTTCTTTTTGCGATATGCTCGGCAGTAAGTTCAAAGGTCTTAATCAGTTCCCATGAGGCACCGGATAAGCCAAATTGATCCTCCACGCCCATCATATCCAATAGTAAGGGAGTGTTATGCTTTTTACCGGCGGTAATCACTCCGGCAATGATGTTTCCGAATCCACCCTTGCAAAAAACTCTCCTTGACTTCCAGCAACAAATACCCCATGCACACCCTTGCCTATAATATTATTAATTATTTTTCGAAACATATTTTCATTAATTGAACCGTCTTTTGCAAACGGCGTTACCAATGGCGGAATAATGCCTTCCACTCTAATAGTCATTTTTTATAATTCTTCTTTTTAATTTATCATCCGACAAATTCGCTATTTTTTTGAGTTTCGAATTCTTTAAAAAGGTTTGATTGTTTAATCTGTTCTATAATCGCAAAGTCTTCTTCAGTCATTTCTAAATTATCTAAAATACTTAAGGCATCAAGGAGATGATTTGCTTTCCCGGTGCCACATACTACCGTAGTAACCTCATCGTGAGCCAAGCACCATTTAAGTGCTGCCTTAGCCAATTTAGGCTTATCAGTAAAACCGATTTC
>JAUVOA010000162.1 GCA_030599445.1 Atribacterota bacterium
CTTTTTTGCCATTTCGGGTTAGTCCACTTTTGAATTTTAAATCATTAAAAAACAGTCCGGTTTTGATTATTAAATGACATGAGTAAAGTTAGTGTAAACTTTAGTGGGGTAGTTAGAAGAAAAAATATTATATATTATTAATACTTTCTTTTGTTGGTAATAAGACAAGTAACCAGAGAAGGATTGTAAAAAAATAATAAAAAGGTGTAGACTTACCTATATACAAAAAACCCTTTACAAAAAAGGAGGTAAGCTACACCCATGGATACTATAACAATAACTTTCCCCCAGGTCAAGGTCAAAATACCTATTAAGGGTCTAACCCTTGATATCTTAGAAAATATGCTCTTTGAAATATTACAGAATATAGCTCGTAAGGTATTTGAAAAAGCCCTTACCGATATAGATCATTACCTGCGTAATAAGAGAAAAAGGGGAGAACTAAAGAATACCGGTAAAAGGAAAAAATACTTTCTCACCCGTTTCGGTGATATCCTCTATTCCCGTACCCGTTACAAAGAAAGATGTGGTAAAACTCACTACCTTTTAGATGAAGCTTTAAACATAAGTAAGAACCAGAGGATAAGCCTATGCCGGGCCAGGATAGAATACTTCCTGGCCAGTCTTTCTTCTTACCGGGAGGTAGTAGGCCAGGCCAGACTCTTATTAGGTAATTTTCGTTCACATGAATCGATAAGAAGAGGAGTAATAAAAGAGGCTAAACTAATTATCGAAAACCAGAAGAGAAAATTACAAAAGATAATAAACTTAGAGTATAAGGAAGGCAATCCTCCCGATACTGCCTACATTGAAGCAGATGCTACCTTTATCACCTTACAGAAGAAAGGTAAAGAAAAAGGAGGAAAGCTGGAAGTAAAACTGGGTGTAGGCTATACCGGCAAAGAAGCTCGTTATTCTAGCGGTAAATCCAAAAGCCTAAAGGAGAAGTTCACCTTTGTCGGTATAGGAAAAGACTTTATGGAAAAACTAAGTCTTTTAGCAGAAGCCAGACTCTCCCTCTCCAAAGCAAAAAAGATCCTCTTCGGAGGAGATGGAGATTCCTGGATAATCTCGGGAGTAGGTGATTACTTCCCTTCTGCTACCTATCTACTCTGTTTTTATCATCTCTTTAAGAGATTAAGAGAATGTCTGGGAAGAAGGAAAGAAGAACAGAAGACCATAAAAGACCTACTTCTATCCAATCAGATAGATAAGGGTTTATTAAAGATAGACCAGCTAATTAGAAATTCCTATGACCTTAAAGAGAAAGATAAACTAACTAAATTCTATACCTACATCTCTCGCAATCGTCAAGGGATTACCAATCAGGTCAAACTAAAAGATAAAGGGATAGAAAGGGCAGGAGCGATAGAATCAAGTGTAAACCAGGCTATTGCCTCCCGTTTTAAAAAGAAAGGGATGAGCTGGAGCAAGAATGGAGCCTTAAGTCTCCTAAAGGTAAAAGAGACTATCTTAAATGGAGAATGGGGCGACTGGTGGGAAACAGAAAGAGAACGAAATATTAAAGTAGGCAAATACAAACCACCTCTGCCGGCAGCTTGTTTTAACAAAGAAACAGAGTCTTCTCCTATTGTAGAGGTAACCATACCTGCTTTAAGAGGACCGGATCAGGGTAAACCCTGGGTAGGTGTTTTGCGTAAACTCTCTGAAGCAGGATATTACAATTAATTAATCAAAAAAGTATAAGAAAGTTGATACCGATGTATTATCATAACCTAAATAAAATAAGGACAATCACGCCTATTTATACAAATAATAAGCTATAATAAAACAAGGGGTGGGTCTACCCAAAACCAGGAGAATTTTTTTCACCAAAAAAAACTACCCCCAAAAGGTTGACACAGACGATAAGACTGGAGATTTGAAATATTATACATATGTGATATAATATTGTTATATTGAATATGCCATATTGAAGATGAGGAAACAGGAGATATATATGGACGCTTTTCTTCTGAAGAGTCAATAGCGTAACCTGCCTATAAGCAGGTTTTTTGTTTCTTGTGATACTCCTGGATGGAAGTATGCAGTGGAATAAGAAGGTGATGATTTTATGAAGAAGCTTAATTTTCGACTGATTTGGATACCACATGCTCTCACTATACTCTTTGCTCTTTTTCTTACACTATTCTCTTTTGATGTATTTGGTGGATCAGAGCCACTTTGGAAGCAATTGGTTGGATTTTATTTACACTCGAGACTTACATTATGGGTACTGTTAATTTTCTTTTTAGCTAGAAAAAATGCTTTAGTCGGGGCTATTGCAAGTATTGTTTTTGCTATTTATATGACCTTTAGATTTGAATTCTACAACTCGCTTGAAAGTCTATTGTTCTTCTCAGTGCCGATGATTATCAGTGGATCTTTGTATTTGCTTGTTTATTTTAGAGAAGGAGAAGAAAATAGAACGGTACATACGAGCATAACTTCATTCATACCCATAGTTATTCTGCTTATTTTACTAGGGGGAATGGGCTATGTGAATATTGATAATGACGGTGTGGCTTCAAATGAGCAGGGTTATATTGGGTTGTCAAATCCGGAAAAAGTCATAGAATTTGAAGACAAGGCTTTTGAATCAGCAATAAGGGATTGTTTTGACTTGGATGATGGTGACATAACTTGGAGAGATATTGGTTATAGGACAGCGTTGGATTCGGATGACTTCCAACCAAAAGGTAGAATAAACACATTGGAAGATCTAAAATGGTTTGTCAATCTGCAAAAGATAGAAATGCAGGAATATGAAGTCGAAGGTGACCTTAGCAGCTTTAGTCACATGGAAAACCTGGAAGTTCTGTTGATGTGGGAAACAGATGTAAGTGGTGATCTAAGCAGTCTAAGTGGACTCGAAAACTTAAGAGCGATTAATCTGAGTCATACGGATGTAGTAGGGGACTTGAGCAGTTTGAGTGGGCTTGAAACCATTGAAGAAATTGAGTTGGTTGGAACGGCTGTGAAGGGGGATGTCAGCTGTTTTGACGGTCATGAAAATCTTGAAGTACTTGAACTGGAAGATACATATGTGACGGGTCGGTGATTCTGCTTGTAGAACCATGGAAATTCTGAGACAGATGAAAATAATCAAGAGTCAGAGGAGAGGGACAAAACTGTAAGTGTTTTATCAGTAGATGACATATTTAATAAATCGTATAATGAAATTGTGGACTACTATGTGGATAACTTTGAATTTAGAGAATTTTACGGAGGAAAAGTATTAGATTATAGGAGTGCGGGGCATGATATCATTATAGGTTTTACTGATGAAACACAGGAGTTCCCATCTTTTGCATATTTGTAGTATATCGATTTTTAAAAGAATCTTTTGGCATTCAAGGGATGCTCACACCTGCGAAATTAATTGAATCATTTTGAAATCCTTTTATCAAGAGTTTGATGAAATAGGTGAAATTGGATATATCAGTCAATGAGCTAAAGGATAATTACAAGCTTTCAAGTAGTTATAGCAAGCCTATGAAAGAGAAGTTAAATCAATTTCCTAGTGAGCAGCTATCTCTTTTTTAAGCTTTTTTATTTGTGCAAAAAATGAGAGGACTGTGTAATTAATATTCGGTTACTTTTGATTACAGTAGACGATACCTTGAAAAGTATAGCATTCAGCCTTTGTCCCATAGGTAAATATTCAGGCAATTAGAAGAAATAGGGACAAATATACTAGCTCAATAATTCGGTAACTTTTTCTAACGTTTTAAATTGTCTTGAAGATCGATAATAATATCCTCAAAGCTATAATAAATTCCATAGGTAACGCCAGAGAAAATTCCATAGTTATATCTATAAAATAATACCTCTCTTAAGTTATAATTTAATACTTAAGGGAGGTAGAAAAATGATAGGAGTAGCGATGTATATAACTATTAAATCACTTTGGGAAAGACATAAGAATAAATCACTGATTGCCAGATTAACCGGTCATGATTGGAAGACAGTGGCCAAGAAGATAAAAGAAATAGAGGCGGGAAAGGAATATCCTAAAAAGAAACCCCATCCCCGGATACTGGATTTCCATAAGGAACAGATCTTAGAATGGTTAGAAGACAATCTCTCAGGAGTAAGGATACACGAAAAGATGCAAGGAAAAGGGGTAAAGGTCGGATACTCTACGGTCAAAGATTATATTTGCCAAATCAAAAAAAGAGACAATATCTTTATCCGTATGCATACCCTCCCGGGAAAGGAAGCCCAGGTTGATTTCGGCTATCTCGGCTATACCCTGTATAAAGGCAAAAAGAGAAAGACCTGGGTCTTTAATATGAGATTATCCTACTCTCGCCTGGACTATTACGAGGTAGTCTATGACCAGAGAGTAGAGACCTTTATCCAATGTCATATTAATGCCTTCTATTATTTTAAGGGGATACCCCAGTACGTAAAGATTGATAATCTAAAGGCAGCTATCTTAAAGGCCAACTTCTATGAACCCGTCTATCAAGAACTGTACAAAAACTTTGCCTCTTACTATGGGTTTCATCCTCTGCCCTGTAGGGTAAGAAGACCTAA
>JAUVOA010000156.1 GCA_030599445.1 Atribacterota bacterium
AAAAATAAATATTTTAATTACCATTGCTGACACGAGAAGCAATTTAGCCAAGGAAGTTATAAGTGAAATAAAACAATATTTTAGTGATAGGTTGTTTAAAACGATAATAAGAAAAAATATAACTTTAGTAGAGGCCAGCAGCCAGGGTACGCCGGCTTTACATTATAGCCCCAGGTCTCACGGGGCTGTTGATTATTATAAATTAGCTCAAGAGGTGATATCTTTTGAAAAAGAAGAGATTAGCGCGGGGATTCAGTAAAATCATAGATTATAAAGAAGAATTAATTAGGGATACATCAGGGGGGATTAATGAAAGGGTTGAAATTCAGAACAAGGAAGAAGATGAATTTTTAGGTCGGCCCATACGCCCTCCCCAGAAAGATGTAGATAAATTTGTAAATATTAAAGTGGTTGGCATTGGGGGAGGAGGGAATAATGCAATTCGGGAAATGAATCTACAGGGGATGAGTAATCTTAATCTAATTGCTATAAATACGGATTTTCAAGCCCTATCCTTATCCCAAGCTGGACAAAAGATTCAAATTGGTAAATCGCTAACCAATGGTTTAGGAACCGGAGGCAATCCCGAATTAGGTAAGAAAGCAGCCGAAGAAGATAAAGATAAAATTTCTAAGGCTATGGAAAATGCAGATATAGTTTTTATTACAGCCGGTATGGGAGGAGGAACAGGAAGTGGAGTTGCTTCAGTTGCGGCAAAGATAGCAAAACAACATGGTATTCTAACCATAGGCGTAGTAACTAAACCCTTCGCTTTCGAAGGTAAAAAGAGAAAACTACAAGCAGAAGCTGGAATAGAAGAATTAAAAAATGAAGTAGATGCTTTAATTACTATTTCTAATGACCGTTTATTGAAAATTATTTCTAAAGACACTTCTATGAAAAATGCCTTTGAAATGACTGATAAAGTATTATGCCAATCTGTTCAGGCTATTGCGGACTTGATTACAATTCCCGGATTAATAAATTTAGATTTAGCCGATGTGAGAACAGTAGCAAAAGATGCTGGCCTATCTTTGGTTGGCATTGGAACAGGTAAAGGGAAAAAGAAAGCAGTTGCTGCAGCAAAAATGGCTATTTCGAGTCCCTTATTAGAAGTATCCATAAAAGGAGCAAAATCATTATTGATTAATGTTACCGGCGGCTTAGATATGAGCTTGTTTGAGGTAAACGAAATAGTTGATATCATATCTAAAGCAGTTGGGCAAGATACAAATATTGTTTTTGGCGCAATTATTAATGAGGAAATGCAGGACGAAATAAGAGTATCTGTTATAGCTACAAGCTGCGAAGTGAATATTGAAGAAGAAGGAGAAAAGGAAGAAGTAAATAAAAAGGAAGAAGTAAATAAAAAAGAATTATTTAAAGAAAGTTATGCAGAAAAAGATAATCTGAAGATAGAAGATAAATTTAAAATTAAAGATCAATTGATAGATGATAAAGACTTAGAAATCCCTGCTTTTTTAAGAAAAAAAATGAAAGGTAATATACCGAAAGATTCTCCAAAACCGAAAAAGACTTTATTTTAAAATCTATTTGTAAATAAACCTAGCGTGAAGCGTATAGCGTTTAGCGTATAGTTTTGGATTAATATGATTTGTCCTAATTAAATTAGAAATTTAAAGCGAAAAGTGAAAAACTATAATTCAAAGCTTAAAACCTATAGAGTGTAGAGCAAGCAGTTAACAATCGATACATCTATCCCACCTCTTTTTTGCTATATACGATATACACGATAAAAGATATAGAAATTCAATTCTTAAACACAACCATTTTATCTACCCTGTTTAATAATAAACATTTAACAGGATCTACAATAAACTTACACTTGTTTAAAATAAACTTTGGTGCAATTATTCTTATGAAAAAAGCAAAAAGTCAGCAGCTTTCTTTCATTACTTATGAAGCTTCCCAGAAAATTAAAAAAGATGATCCTCTAAAGATTATTTTTGAATCCATAGACTGGAGCTTTATTTATCCTATAATCAAAGATAAATACGTCACCGGCAGAGAATTAGTTTATGACCCGGTGTCTCTATTTAAAGCCCAACTTTTAATCTGGTTGGGTGAAGCAAAATCAAACCGAAGATTGGCTGAGAGCTTACAATTTGACTCGCGTTTTTGTGTTCTTTGCAGTTTTGACAACTTTCTTAAAACCCCCGCTCATTCTACTTTTTCTTATTTCAGGAAAAGAATTGGAAAAGATATTTACTATAAAATCTTACACCGCTTAATAGCTCAAACAGTAGTTGCCGCCGTAATAAATAAAATAAATATAAGTAGTAACATAGTCCATATAATAATACATTCTAATAAGGGTAAAAAGAGAAGTTGTAATTGCAGTGGCAGCAGGTGTAAGTATAATAAAAAGCAAAAATCTTCTAAAGACAAAACTAATATAAAGCTAATTACCAAAAACTTTGTAGCTCTCGGATTCAAAGCAAAAATGGTTATTGATGTAAGTACAAAATTACCATTAGAGGTTACTTTGACACCAAAAGAGTAGAATAAAAATACCTTTTCAATTTTTCCGAAGCCAATCTTTTTTATTAAATGTAAAACAAAAATAAATTAGATTAAATCTGATAACTTCATTCCTCATTTTTCGGGGTAATAACTTCAGCATTTCTATCTTTTAACTTATCAAGGTATTCTTTTGGTAACGGTTTATCTGTTATTATTGAATCTACATTTTCAATACCAGTTGTCCGGAAGATAGACGCCTTATCAAATTTGCTGGAATCTACCAGAAGATAATGAAGCCTGGAATTTTCGAACATCTTTACCTTAATATTTCCTTCCAGGACATTAGATTCATAGATACCTCTTGCATCTAACATCGTGCAGGAGAAGAAGAATTTGGTAACCTTTATATTTGATAACATTTTTTCTGCGAGTGGACCAATCGTTGAGAAGTAACCATGTCTTATGTTACCTCCAACAAGAACCAAATCTATTTTATAAATACTCATTAACTCAACTGCCATATATATATTATTAGTTATAATATGCAGGTTATGAGAGGAGAGGGCTAATGTACGAGCAAACTCGTAGCAAGTTGTGCTGGTATCTAAAAAAATCGTATCTCCTGATTGCACAAATCTTTTGGCTAATTCTGCTATAATTCTTTTTTGTTCGAGATTAGTATTAAGTCTTTCATGAAATCTTTTATCGTAATCCCGAGCTATTTTAATGGTGTTGTACTCTTTTATTATAGATCTCTGGTCTGCTAATTTTTTAAGATCCCTCCTAATGGTAACCAGGGGAACATTCATTTTTTCAGCAAGTTCTACCGGAGAGATAAAATTACTATTTTGGATTAAATATAAAATTTTTTCAAGTCTTTCTGCTTTGCTCATATAATATTCCACCTATTTAGTGAGTTTTAATAAATTTTATTTACAATATTGTATCGGTTTTATTTATTTAATATTATATTATATGATGAAAATAAAGTCAATATATGAAAATATCTTGATAATATATCTTGACAAAAAGATAAAAAATAGATAAAATATTATCAAGTAGTTTTCATTTTATATAAAAAAGGAGGTAAATAAAATGAAAAAGCAAAAATTTATACTGACGATAGTTTTAATCGCAATTTTTATCTCATCTGTGGTTTCTTTTGCAGGAGCAAAAGAAAATGTCCGAATTGCTATGTTGGTTAAAAACTTGGGGAATGCCTTTTTTGAAGCTTGTAGAGATGGAGGTTTAGAAGCAGCGAAAGAACTTGGTGGAATTGAATTTATTTTTCAAGGACCCACCACGCCCACTGCTGAAGGTCAGATAGAAATTATTGACTCGCTTATTGCCCAGAAAGTAGATGCTATAGTTATTTCTGCAAATGATGTAGATGCCCTGGTTCCTATTTGTAAAAGGGCAATGAAGAGCGGGATTACAGTAATTTCCTTTGATTCAGGAATTGCACCAGAGGGACGAATACTACATTTAGCTCCCTCCAGCAGTGAGTTTATTGGTAGAAGTCAGGTAAAAATGATAGCTAATTTAATTGATCACAAGGGTGAAATTGCTATTTTGAGTGCTTCTTCCCAGGCTACTAATCAAAATGAATGGATTGAATGGATGAAAGAGGAGCTAAAAGAACCTGCTTATAAAGACATGAAACTGGTAGCTGTAGTATATGGTGATGACCTTTCTGACAAGAGTTACCGAGAAGCAATGGGTTTATTTAAGTCTTACCCCGATTTAAGAGGAATTATTTCACCCACAACTGTTGGTATTGCGGCAACTGGAAAGGCATTAGAAGATGCAGAAAAATCAGGGAAGATTGAACTCACCGGCCTTGGCTTACCCTCTGAAATGAAGCAATACATCAAAAATGGTACTTGCAGACAAATGTCTCTTTGGAACCCCATTGATTTAGGATATTCCTCCACTTATATCGCTTTTAAGCTATTACAAGGTGAATTTCAGGGTAAAGAGGGTGAAGTGATGAAGGTCGGTAGAATGGGAGAAATTAAAATAGGTTCAGATAATGTAGCAATAATGGGCGAGCCATATATATTTGAAAAAGATAACATAGATAAATTTGCTGAGATTTACTAATGGTTTACTGTTTAAATTAA
>JAUVOA010000011.1 GCA_030599445.1 Atribacterota bacterium
GTTCGTTCACATAGGAGTTATAACCGAGCTTAATACCTGGGACTCCTTTAATCCTGGCAGATTAGACCAGCATTTATACCCCTTTTATAAAAAGGGGCTGGGAGAGGTGACGCTGACTCATGAGAAAGCAAAGGAGCTTTTAGAGTGTTTCTGGATAAAATTTAACAACCAACCGGCGCCGCCCAAAGTGGGAGTCACTTTAGCAGAAAGTGGGACCTATACCGATTTTGCCAATATTAATAATGGGGGATTAAAGGTTGATGGTTCTGATGGAGTGAATGACTTGACCTATCTGATACTCGATGTAATCGATGAAATGAGATTATTACAGCCCAGCACCAATATTCAATTGAGTAAAAAGAGTCCGGATAAGTTTTTAAGAAGGGCTTGCGAGATAATTAGAAAGGGTTGGGGTCAACCCTCGGTATTTAATGTCGAAGAAGTTATCGAAGAGATGCTCAGACAGGGTAAATCTTTAGAGGATGCCCGTTGTGGTGGCACGAGCGGTTGCGTGGAGACCGGTGCCTTCGGTAAAGAGAGCTACATTTTAACCGGTTATTTTAATTTAGTAAAAGTTTTAGAGATAACTTTAAATAACGGTATTGACCCTCAGACTGGTAAAAAAATAGGGATGGAAAGCGGTGAACCAACCCAGTTTAATTCTTTTGAAGAATTACTGACTTCCTTTAAAAAACAGCTTCACCATTTTATAGAGATAAAAATTAGGGGAAATAATATAATTGAAAGATTATATACTACCTATATGCCAGCTCCCTTTCTTTCCATAATAATCAGTGATTGCATTGAAAATGGGAAAGATTATAATGCCGGAGGAGCTCGCTATAATACCGATTATATTCAGGGTGTGGGAATTGGGACTATCACTGACAGTTTTTCAGCAATTAAATATCATGTCTTTGACCGGAAAAATATAAATATGAAAAAATTAAAAGAAATATTAAATAATAATTTCGTAAGTCATGAAGAGATACGCCAACTATTTTTGAACAAAACCTCTAAATACGGGAATGATAGTGATTATGCTGATGATATTATGAAATTAGTATTCAATGCCTTTTATGAGGAGGTAAACGGAAGAAAGAATACCAAAGGCGGAGTTTACAGGATTAATATGCTACCCACAACCTGCCATATTTATTTTGGTTCGGTAGTGGGAGCTACCCCAGATGGGAGAAGAGAGAAACAACCATTATCCGAAGGTATTTCCCCTGTCCAGGGTGCTGACCGTTTGGGGCCTACGGCAGTTATTAAATCAGCAGCCAAGATGGATCAGGTAAAAACAGGTGGGACTCTTCTAAATCAAAAATTCACCCCTCAATTATTAGAAGGAGAAAAAGGGCTAAACAGCTTTACTCACCTAATCAGGGCTTACTTTAAATTGGGAGGACATCATATACAATTTAATGTAATTAGTGCTGATACCCTAAGAGCTGCTCAAAAAGAGCCTGAAAAATATAGAAATCTTATTGTGCGAGTAGCAGGCTACAGCGATTATTTTAATAATCTCAGTAAGACCTTACAGGATGAGATAATCAGCCGAACAGAACATCGATCTTGTTGAAATAATTAGTGCAAAATTTAGTATGATAGTAAATAAATAAATTATTAGCTAAATAAATTTGACAAAATTAAAAACTGTGTTATACTTGAAAAGTTAAAGTCTGTTAGATAAAAACGACTGGCCTTTGTTACTTAAAAGAGATGCTAACAACAATCAACTGAGTTCTTTATAACAGATTGTTAAAAAAGGATCTCTTGTGTTTTAATAATGTTATCGTTAAGAGGTTAGAATCACTATTTTGCTTCTTCTCTCCCAAAGAAACGTTATTGGACTTAAGAGAAATATCGAAAAGGAGGGAAAAAGTATGCAAGGTAGTAAATTATATGTAGGAAATCTTAAGTATTCTGTAACCAATGATCAGTTAAGCGATGTATTTTCTAATCATGGTGAAGTTAAGAGTGTCAACATTATCGAAGGCAAAGGTTTTGGATTTGTAGAAATGTCTTCTTCAGAAGAAGCTGGAAAAGCCAAAGATGCGTTAAATGATACCGATTTTGAAGGTCGTCCATTAAAGATTGATGAAGCCCGTCCACCTAGACCAAGAAGCGAATATCGTAGTAGATACTAAAATACTAAAATAGTAAATTAATTTAAATTTAATGTAATTCTGTTATATCAATAAAGGCCAGTCATTTTATATAACAGTTCAATTAAATCTTCATCAGATGTGTTTCGCGGATTATTGTTTAAACTTCCCCCTTTTGCGCCTTTGATTAATTGTGAAAAATCTTTTTCTTTTATTCCCCATTCCGAAAGATTTTCTTTAATTCCGACTGCAGAAAGTATTTCTTTTATCTTTTCCACTGCCCTTTGAGCGGCTTCTGTTTCCGATAATAAAGAGAGATCTTCCCCTAAAGATCGGGCTATTTTAGCCAACTTTTTAGTAACTACTGGCAGATTGAATTCCATTACATAAGGCAACAGTACTGCACAGGACAGACCATGAGGAATTTTATAGTATACCCCTAAAGGGTGAGAGAGGGCATGAGCTGCTCCTAACCCTGAATTAGACAGACAAAGCCCGCTCAAAAGCGCAGCCATAGCCATATCTTTACGTGCTTCTAAATTCTTTCCTTCTTTTACTGCTTTGACCAAACTTTTGCCGATTGATCCTATGGCATGCAAGGCCAGGATATCGGTGATTTCCTGACTTTTCTTACCTAAATAAGATTCTATGCATTGAGTTAATGCATCACCTCCACAGACGGCCGTCATGTAAGGGGGTAGAGATAGGGTAAGTTCAGGGTCAACCAGAGCTACCTTCGGAATTAGCCAGGGGTCTCTTATGCTCTTCTTTAAACTAAATTTAGTGTTAGTGATTACCGCATTTTTAGTCGCTTCTGAGCCGGTACCCGAGGTAGTGGGGATAGCTACAAAGGGCAGGGTTTTATGTTGAAATTTTTTACCTTTTCCTTCAATTTCCTGATAATCAGCCACTGAACCTTCATTGGTTACCATTGCCGAAATAGCCTTACCGGTATCCAGGACACTCCCTCCACCCAGGGCTATAACCAGATTACAGCTTTCTTTTCGAGCTAAACTTGTTCCGGTATCCACTGTTTCTACCGTAGGGTCGGAGGGGATATTTTCATAGATTATATATTCTAAATTATTTTCCTTAAGTAAACGAGTTAAACGGTCCAGTGCCCCGCTTTTTCTCATCGCACTCCTACCCAATACCACTAAAACTTTATTTCCTAATCTTTTTGCCTCTATTCCAACTTGAGATAATCCTCCCGGACCAAAGATAATTTTACCTGGTGTATAAAATTCCCCTACTTTGTTCAAAATTTAAAACCCCCTTTTGATTTTGCGATAATTATTAGAAAACTCTTAGATTATTATAAGGTTACATTAAATTAAAAATCAAATTATATTAGCATAATAATTTTATATTATCTGTGAAACTATCAATTGGACTCCAAAGAGAAACAATAAAAATCCACAGACTTTTTTGAAAATTTCAAAAGTTTTAGGACTTTTAATTATTTTTTTGGGAAGAGAACTAACTAAAATTCCAAAGATAATAAGAGGAGAAATCATAGTGCCTACTCCAAAAGAAAATCCCAAAAGAGCACCTTGCCATAAATCTTTAGAGATTAGACTTATATATACCAGAACACCGAGAAGTGGGGTACAGGGCAAAAGACCAATTATCATTCCCATAATAATTGAACTTCTAATATCATTTTCCACAGTATATTTTCTTAAGATTTGGCAAAGATGCAGGTTTGGTTTCTTACCCAACAAAATTAGTATCCCGGATAAAGAGATAAATATCCCTCCAATAAAGTAAATAGTCAAACTATATTTATCCAGTGAAGTAGTCAACATTTCACCAAAAAATCCAGCCAGTGTTCCTAATAAGACATAGATAAAAGCTCGTGACAAAGAAAAGATTAAAACAGATTTAAAACCTTTTCGCCAACTATCTTGAGTACCGGCAATATAAGATAATACAATAGGGGTACAAAAAAATAGACAGGGACCAAAGGCCATAGCTATTCCTATGGTAAATAATTCAATAATATTTATCATTTTATTCACTCTTCAAATTAATATTTTCCTGATATTTGTTTTTTTATACTATAATTTTCTAAGGAAGCTTAGATTTTTTTATAATTATATTTATTTCAGTATTTAAAGGAGGCATAACTTCAGTATTTATCTCATATCCAGATTCTCCAGATTTTCTTTTGAATAATTGGCGTAGTGTTTTCTCTTCCATTGGAAAAAATGGACAACCCAGGCAGCTTGTATGTGATTTACCATCTAAGACGATTGAGTCAAAGAGGGGATAACCTAAAAAGATAAAGCAGGGCAATTTTAAGTAATCTTTTACCTTTCGAATTATAATAGCATCCTGTGCCTTAATAGTTTTGAATGCATTATCTTCTTTCCAACTCAGTAACAACTCCATCTCATCGGTCTCGAAATCAATCTCCTCTCCTCTTTTCATATAATAGAATTTATCCCAGTACTTCCAATCTAGGAAGGCTAAGGATAATTGTAAATCTTTTAATCGTGCATCAGATACAATCGCTGCTTCCTCTTCTAACCATTTATAACCATCTGCATAAATTAAAAATTGTACCCAATCTGTTGTTTTTGCAACTTTACCTGAAAAAAGAATTTCTTCCTTATTTTTATCGATTATAATATTTCCAATTCGGTAAATATTTTCTTCTGCTCTTTCTTGAATTATTTCAGGGATTACTATTTCTTCTTTTTTAATTTTATTATTTTGAATGTAAAGATTATAATAAATTACCGAAATTGTTCCTATAATCAGTAAAAGAAAAATTATTAGTAGATTTTTAGTCTCTTTTTTCATTTTTACTTCCAGATTCCGGGAATTTTTTCACCACAAAATGGGCACCTATCTTCATTAAGATTATTGGAAGTTACGAAAAACCCAACTCTCTGGATAACTATTCTCCCACATTTAGGACAATAAGTATGTTCAGCAGGATGACCGGGGACATTGCCAATATACACATAGTGTAATCCGACATCCAAGGCGATTTCTCTTGCTTTTTCCAGAGTTTCTACTGGAGTAGGGGGAAGATGAGTCATTTTATAAGCAGGGAAAAATCGAGAAAAATATAAAGGCACATTCGGCCCTAAATTTTTTATAATCCACTCACACATTTCCCTGATTACTTCCATATCGTCATTTATGGTGGGAAGGATCAAGTTGGTTAATTCAATCCATACACCTTCTTCTTTCATAATCTTGGCGGATTCCAGCACAGGCTGCAATTTACCCAGACAATATTTACGGTAATGATCTTCAGTAAAACCTTTAATATCCAGATTGGCTGCATCTATGTATTTACACAATTCTCTTAAAGGTTCTGGATTAATATACCCCGAAGTGACATATATATTTTTTAGACCCTTTTGATGTGCTAACTTGGCTGTTTCTATCATGTATTCATAAAAAATAGTAGGTTCACTATAAGTATAAGCAATTGATTGGCATTTATTTTCCAGGGCCAATTGGACCACTTTTTCTGGTGGTAAATCATAGCTTCTTATATCTTCAGGTAAGACTTGAGAAATCTGCCAGTTCTGGCAAAACCGACATCCTAAATTACAGCCGGCAGTGGCGATAGAGAAAGATTTACTTCCTGGCAAGAGATGCGAGATTGGTTTCTTTTCAATAGGGTCAACATGGACTGCTACTGGTCTACCATAAACTAAGGTGTATAATTTACCTTTAATATTCTGCCGAACACCACAAATTCCTCTTTCTCCTTCTGCTAATATACATTCCCGAGGGCATAGGAGGCACTGTACCTCGGAATCTCCTAATTCTAAGTAATAGTATGCCTCTTTTAAGTTAAGTTGCGGATTATTTTTAGATATGACAAAAGCAGCATAACCAACTACCCGACTTTTATCACCGGTAACATCACCCGAGTTAGCATATTTTAATAATTTAATTTTATTGGCTTCTAAATTTTCCGCAATTTTTAGTAAAGTACCTACTGCTGCCCCTCCACAGAGATAGTAATTACCATAAGATAATCCCTGGAAAAAAGAAACGCTATCTAATTTTTCAATAGCTTTTATAGTTAAATTATCTAATTGCAAAGCAGTTTGATAAGGATAGAAGTGAGAAAGGTCAGTACTGGCAATAAATAAGATTTTTTCGTTTCTCCCTTTTAATCCTTGTATAATCGCCTGTGCTATCTTGGAAGATAATTTTGAAGATCTTTCCCCCAAAATTATTGGGACTATTTTAAAATCTCTTAATAGAGTTTGGAGAAAAGGTAATTGAACCTCTAAAGAATGTTCTCCTTGATGTACCTGGGGATAAAATTTAATTGCCTCTTCGTATTTAATTATATTTATAGCCAGGTCATTATCAACTTTTACTTCTCCCAGAGGAGTTTGGTAAGACTGGTAATTTCCGATAGAGGCACCGGGAAATCGATGGTAGTGACTTTCTCCAATTAGAATTACGGTATTAAAATTTTTTCCTTCTAATTGTTTATAGGCATAAGCAGCTATTTCGCCTGAATAATCATAGCCAGCATGGGGGACAATTAAACCGATTAATTCCCCTTTTAATTCTTCTTTTTCTACTTTATTTAAAAGATTATCGATCTTTTCTTTTAATTCTTCAGGTGAGCCAGGATAAAATATCCCACTTACTGCAGGTTTTCTGGGCTTGCTGCTATAATTAATTTCTGTTAGTTCTTCTGCAAAAAGATTAATATTACTAATTAAAAAAGGGATTAATAAAAGCAAGATAAATAAAATAGAAAATATTTTTCTCATTATTAATTCACCTACAATTTATTATAATTGTTTATAAGATTCTTTTCTACTTTTTATTATCAAATTATTTTATAATTTGAGCTGCTTTTTTGCATATGTTATATTATAAATAAATATTTGACAATAGAAGAGGAAAATTCTCTTTTTAGTGTAATTATGTTTTTAATTTACGGATATTTAAATTAATCTTTCCTCATTTTTAAAAGTTACAAAATTAAATCTCTATAATTGAAAAAAGGAGCATAATATTGGAAAAAAGCCTTAGCTTTGCTCTACTATTAAGAGGTTTTGCCTCACTTATTATTGAAATTTTATTAATCAGGGAGCTTTTAGTAACTTTCTCTGGTAATGAACTATCTATTGGAATAATATTAGCCAACTGGCTTATCCTTATTGCCCTGGGAAGTTTCGCCCTGGGAAGATTTGCTGATAAGGTTAAATACAAGATAGAAATATATGCCTTGCTGCAATTAATCATTTCTATATATCTTCCTTTTGCTATTTATCTTTGCCGGACAATAAAAAACATTATTGGAGTTGTTCCCGGTGAAGCTGCAGGAATAATTCCCATTATTTATGGTTCATTCTTAATTTTAATTCCTTTATGTGTAAGTGACGGAGCTCAGTTTAGTTTTGGATGTAAAATTTATTCTGATTTCTCTGGGAAACCTTCTACTTCTGTTGGAAGAGTCTATATCTATGAATCTATTGGAGCAGTCGCAGGAGGACTTATTTTTATCTATCTTCTTATTCCTTTCTTTCATTCTCTACAAGTAGCATTATTTATTGCTATCTTAAACCTATTATCTGCGATCCTCCTGTTTATCTTTTTCTATAAAGGAAACTTTCCATTCAAAATTCACTGGGCAAAGTATTCTTTTTCAGCGATAATTGTCTTTCTTTGTTTGATATTTATAGTTTTAAGTATATACCTTTTAATTTCTAATGATATAAATAAAATTCACTGGAATATACTGTGTAAACAATGGAAAGGACAAGAATTAGTCCATTACCAGAATTCGGTGTATAGTAACATTACAGTTACAGCAAGGGAAAACCAATTTAACTTCTTTTCTAATGGAATTCCTCTATTTAGCACCCCCGACCCCGATATTGCTTTTGTGGAAGAGTTTGTGCATCTTCCCTTACTATTTCACTCTTATCCTGAAAATATTCTTTTAATTGGTGGGGGAGCAGGTGGGATTTTAAACGAAATTGCTAAATATTCTTCAGTAGAAAATATACACTATATTGAGCTCGACCCTCTGATAATTAAAGTGGTTCAAAAATATGCTACTCCTCTTACCGTAGGTGAGCTAAGCGATCCCAAAGTAAAGATTAAATATACTGATGGAAGATTATGGGTTAAAGGACCTACTGGCAATTATGATGTGGTATTGGTAAATCTTCCTCCACCCTCAACCTTACAGTTAAATAGATTTTATACAGTAGATTTTTTCCAGGAGGTTAAGAGAGTATTAAACCAAGATGGTATTATAGCTATTTTAGCTCCCGGATCATTAACCTACTTAAACGAGGAATTGATTAATTTGAATACCTGTCTTCTTTTATCTATGGGGAAAGTATTTCCTTGTACTCGAGTTATTCCCGGGGATTTTAACATCTTGCTTGCCTCATCGGATAGGGAAATATTAAATCTTGATGCAGACAGGATAATTCAAAGATTTAAAGGCCATCAATTAAGCACAAAACTGTTGACTGAATTTTATATTAAATATAAATTAGATCCAGGAAGATTGAAATGGTATGTAGATACTTTATCATCTGCTTTATCTGACTCTAAAAAAATCAGGATCAATAATGACCTCTTTCCCAGTGGAGTATTTTATTATCTGGCTTTCTGGAATACCCTTTATTCTCCAGGTCTTAATAATATATTCAGATTGATGGAAAAAGTAAATCTTAAAACATTTTTATTCCCCCTTATTTTATTTATCATAATATTTCTTTTAATAAGGGCGAAAACTAATAAATTAAAAAAAACTTCCTTACCTATTGCTATTGCTACTACAGGTTTTGCCGGGATGGCTTTTCAATTAATAATAATTCTGACCTTTCAATCATTTTATGGCAATATCTATCATCGAATAGGTTTATTAGCTACTGCTTTTATGGCTGGCCTGGCTTTAGGAAGTATAGTTATAAATAATATTATGGAAAGGGTTAAAAATAAATTATCATTATTGATTAAGCTTGAGGCTGCAATTGTATTATATTCTGTTTGTCTGCCTTTCTTGTTGGCCTCTTTTCATTTACATCTCGGGAAGCCCTGGGTATTTTCCTTGGTTCAAATTATGTTGCTTTTATTAAGTTTAATTTCTGGAATCTTAGTGGGGGCAGAATTTCCTTTGGCTAATAAGATATATTTAATAGGATTAAACAAGATAAGCTGGGTAGCTGGTATGCTTTATGCTGCCGATCTTATTGGAGCCTGGCTGGGTGCTTTTATCGTTTCAGTAATGATGATTCCAATTTTAGGAATATTATCTACCTGTGCATTTATTATTGCCATTAATTTAATCAGTATATTTTTAGTCGCTACTTCGGGTAGAATCGACATCTCTCCAAATTCCAGGGATTTTATGTCCGCAAAGTCTACATCTTCCTCCAATAATATTATTGGCTAATACAAAAAAATGAACTCTGCTAATTAGTATATTTCCACATTTAGGACAATAGGTGCTATTTGCCATATGTCCGGGGACATTACCGATACTTACATAATGCATTCCAACTTCCAAGGCAATTTCTCTGGCTTGTTCTAAAGTGGTGATGGGGGTAGGTGGTAATTTAAGCATCTTATAAGCAGGGAAAAATCGACTAAAATGGATTGGAGTTTCTTCCCCTAAATTTTCCTTAATCCATTCACACATTTTTTTAATATCTTCCATATTATCGTTTTTAGTTGGAACGATTAGGTTGACGATTTCCAGCCAAACTCCTTCTTCTTTAATTATCTTCAGAGTTTGCAGGACTGGTTCTAATTTTGCTGAAGAGAGTTTAGTATAAAATTCATCCGTGAATCCTTTTAGGTCAACTACTACTGCATCCATATGTTTTAACAGGGCTTTCAGGGGTTCAGGTCGCATTGCCCCATTAGTGTGAAATATAACCTTTAGCCCTTCTTCTTTGGCTAACTTGGCGATATCATACATATATTCATAGAAGGAAGTTGGTTCACTGTAGGTGAAGGATATGGCATCACAATTTGATTCTTTGGCTGATTGGACTGCCTTTTTGGGAGTCAGGTAGATATAGTGAGTAT
Organism: Atribacterota bacterium; assembly: GCA_030599445.1. GTDB lineage: Bacteria > Atribacterota > Phoenicimicrobiia > Phoenicimicrobiales > Phoenicimicrobiaceae > Sediminicultor. The sequence goes on from JAUVOA010000011.1 coordinate 10,158, forward strand.
TTTCTACTTCCTGCTGAGATATAGTCCAGTTTTGACAGAATAGACAGCGAAAATTACAGCCAGCAGTGGCGATACAGAAAATACTCCCACCGGGATAAACATGAAAGGCAGGTTCTTTTTCGATAGGATCAATATGTATAGCACAGGGTTTACCATAGTTCAGGGTATAAAGCGTACCATTTATATTTGCCCTATTTCGGCAAGTTCCCCTTTTCCCTTCTTTAATAATACAGCCTCTGAAACATAATTTGCATTGAACTAAATTGTCTTCTAATTTCTGATAATTTCTGGCTTCCACCAATGATCTTTCGTCATATCTTTTTTGTGCATCTATACGAATTCCTCCTTTCTCTTTGGCGGGAAATAAAAATATTGCTGCTAAGATTAAGATAATGATTATGAGCAATATTAATTTTTTTTCTTTTATTAAATTAAGTTTTTTATTTCTCATATTGTATTCCTCTTTGAATCTTCAAAAATCGATTAATTGATTATAAGCAATAAGATATCAGACAAAGATTATAAATTTTATAAAAGGAATATTGTTAGTTGCTAATTAAATAATTTCGGAGCAAGTTTAAGGCGCGGCGGGTTGAGCGTAAGCGGATTAATTGGCGGCTTCCGAATAGCTGGTGTTTTTGGGTAATAGTCTTTTTACCATCAGCTAAAGCCATATAGACCAAGCCCACTTTCTTCTTCTCGGTTGCTCCTCCCGGACCGGCAATACCGGTAACACTGATTCCTATATCACTATGACAGCATCTTCGCACACCTTCAGCCATTAATATAGCTGTTTGATTGCTTACTTCTCCGTATTTTTTGATGACTTTCGGTGGTACTTTTAGCAGGTCTTCTTTGACTTTAGCATTATAACTTATCACTCCACCTTGAAAATATTCAGAACTTCCTGGAATTCGGGTAATCATCTTTCCCAACATTCCTCCAGTGCAGGATTCAGCTACTGCTACTTTTAATTTCTTAGTCTTTAATAAATTTCCCACAACTTCCTCTAAACTCTGTTTATCAGTTCCATAAACATAGTTACCCAATATTTTGGTTAATTGATTAACCGAAGATTGTAACAGTTTTTCTACTTCTTTTTCAGTGGGAGCCTGGGTAGTTACCTGAACCTGAATATCTTCCGGATTAGCATAGATACCAAAAGAAAAATTCGTTTGTTTGTTTATATATTCGCGAATAAGTTCATTAACCGATGACTCTCCAAGGCCAGTAATCTTTAAAGTTTTTGACTTTTTAATAGTAGAAGGTGGAAATTTTTTTTTCAAGTAAGGGATCAAATTTTTTTCTATCAGATTTTTCATTTCATGAGGGACACCGGGAAAAGAACATATAATTTTGTTATCTTTTTCTAAAATCATGGCTGGGGCAGTGCCATATTGATTAACGATAATTTTGGCTCCTTCCGGAAGGTAGACTTGTTTGAGATTACTTGGAGAAATTGTTTTATTTATTTTTTTAAGAATTCTTTTTAAATTTTCTTCAGCTTCCGGATATTTTATTAATTTAAGATTTAAAGCCCTGGCAATGGTTTGGTAGGTAATATCATCTTCCGTAGGTCCCAGTCCACCGGTGGTAATTATTAGGTCAGAACGTTGAAGAGCGAGTTTTAAAGTGGATAATAAAGATTTAGGATTATCACCGACAGCTGAAATATGCTCTAAATCAATACCTAATTCGACTAATTTTTTGGCAATAAAATTAGCGTTGGTATCGGTGATTTGTCCTCTTAGTATTTCACTGCCAATACTGATAATTTCTGCTTTCATCAATTTATTTACCTCTCCTTAATTAATCGTCTATGTCTTTTTTTCAAACACGGTATGCTGTTTTGTTGAAAGAAGGCACGGTACACCATGCCTCTACTGAAGGTTATGGATTATTTATTACTTTTTTATTATATATTTAAAATTTAAAGAAGAAAAGAAAAAATATAAATAAGTTCGAAAGTAATTTAAGATTCGATTTTATCCATTTTTATTTATTCTCACAGCGAGGTCATTTCTGATTTGATTTACAAAAATATGAGCTTCTCGAACTGGAAGTGGTAATCTGTATTTAACTATACATTTTAGGACGATCTCTATAGAATTAGGCAGGTCGATTTTATGCCCGGGAGATACAAAAATTGGTTTGACTTCTCTTCTTGTTCTTAATACCGCTCCTAAAACTTCTTCACCCTCCTTCAATAGGGCATAGTTTCCTTTTTCCTCTCCGACTGAAGTATATTTTCCACTTAATCTGGATTTAGCACAGCCAATAGTAGGTCTACCTAAAAATAATCCCAGGTGAGTGGCTATCCCCATTCTTCGGGGATGAGCTATTCCCTGACCATCAAAGAGGATGATATCTGGTTCGTTTTTTATTTTTTTAAAAGCTGCCAATATACTTGGCCCTTCCCGAAAGGTGAGAAGACCAGGAATGTAGGGAAAGTTTATCGGAGAAATAAAAGACCGTTTTTCAATTGCTTTTAAATTTGGAAATTCAAAAACGATCACTCCCGCAATCATTTTATTTTTATAATAGCTGACATCTGCTCCGGCTACTTTTTTTATTTTACTAAAAGATTTCTTCAGGGATATTTTTTTCTTTAATTCCTTCTGGAGTTGAATTGCTTCTCTGGGGTTAACTTCCCAGGAGTGTAAATTTAGATATTTCAAAATTACCTTAATCTCCATAATGAATTTAAACGATTTATGCACTTATTTAGGCCACTGTTTTTTGGGGAAATAATTATATGAAAGAAAGTAGCGATTAATTACTGCATTGGGCCATTTGCTAATTATTACCATTTTTTTCTTGGTTAAAAGCCTGCGTATTTCAATATACTTAGCAAAAATAATAAAATCTTTATAGCTTCCTACAAATTTTTTAGGCCAGTCTTTAGCCAGGGGATGATGAGGGTTTTTAATGCTTTTACTTAATTCTCGGTATCTTTGGGGCATATCTTTTATTTTGATTCTTTTGCTAATCTTTTCAAAGATTGCTTCCGGATGTAATTTCTCCCATCTTAAAGGTAGTGACCCATGCTCACCCCATTGCACATTTATCCTGGCTCGTTGTTGGTGAAGATTAGCATCTGTAACTGCTTCTTCTGTAGAGAGGATAGCCTTATGAAAATAAGTATATACTCCGGTTACTTCCCCTTTGCTTTTATTAAACTCTATCCATACTACTTCATGATCTGAGGGGTCATTATCCCCGGGGTAGTCTATATCGTCTTCCCAGAAAAGATTATAAGCAATAACCGGTTTTTTTGGGTGGATTACTGCTACCAAATCTTTTAGTTTGAAAAATTCTTTAGGATTTACAAATAATCTGGGAGCGTATTTTTCTACCAATTTTAAATCATCCTCTGAAGCCATATGAGGAGGGTCTAATTTTAGACCTATTTCATATTCACTGCTTGCTTCCATCAATCTCCTCATTAAGTGGTAGGCATAACCAAGACGATAATGATAAAGAATATTTTTAGGTTGTAATTTTAAACCCTTTTTATAATTTTCAATAACTCTATTGAATATTACTGGGTTTCTCCCATAAGCCTCATATGTGGATAGAGCTCTATCGCCTTTTTCAAAATAATTTTCTAACATTTTTTATTACCTTTTATTTAAGGGTAATTTTGTATAATTTTTTTTATCCTTATTTATTATTCGACGTTTTTTTAAAAATTCCTTCTTTTTATTTCGTATCGCGTAAAAATTCAAAACTTTTTTCTTAGTTTTTAGTTTTGAGTTATAGTTTTGCTTTTTGCGCTTTTAACTTTACATTTTATATAATACGACCCTACTTTTTTCAAACTTGAAACTCGTAACTAGCAACTTGTACCAGTAACTCGTTACACATTATTCA
>JAUVOA010000083.1 GCA_030599445.1 Atribacterota bacterium
TATGAATTAGTTAGCTGGTTAGTTAGTTACTTAGTTAACTGGTTAGAAATTTGCAAAGAAATAAAGTAGAAATATAATGAAGGGAACTTCATATGTCAACTGTAAAATCATTTGAAGAGCTGACTATTTGGCAGGAAGCGAGAGAACTTACTAATAGAATTTATATCTTATCTAAAAGATTCCCAAAAGAAGAATTATATGGTTTAACTTCGCAAACAAGAAGAGCTTCAGTTTCCATCATGTCCAATATTGCTGAAGGATTTAACAGAAGATCGACAAAAGAATTTATAAATTTTTTAATAATATCTCGAGCTTCGATATCCGAAGTACAAAACGATCTATACATTTCTTTAGACCTAAACTATATCAATAAAGAAGATTTCGAAACTATTTATAATCATGCACAGAAAATATCTATGTCAATTAATAAGTTAATTACTTATTTAAGATCACAAGTAAAAACTTACCCAAAAACAACAAAAATTAATGAACAAATTCAACAGTATCTTTAAGTATTTTTAGTATTTTTTGGTTAGAAAATCTGGTGAACTAGCATTACCCCGCTAACTAGTTAATCCGGTTAACCAGCTAACCAAATTAATTGGTAAATTGTATTGTCTTATTTCTTGTATTTGTATTCTTAACTAGCTAACCAGTTAACCAACTAACCAAGTAACTAACTAAACAGACGACTGAAAGGAGTCCAAAAGACATGTACAGTCTTATTTTAATATTTACAGTTATCATAATCAGTGGTTTAATAGCTTTTGTTGGTGACTGGGTAGGCCTTAAAATAGGCAAAAAAAGAGTAACTATCTTTGGCTTGCGCCCACACTCTACAGCAATATTTATCACTATAATTAGTGGTATTTTAATTGCCATTATTACAGTAACCATACTTGCTATCTCCTCTAATGATGTTAGAACCGCCCTATTCGGAATGGAAGAATTAAAGGAAAAACTTTTCAATTTATCCCGGGAAGTAGAGTTAAGAAATACCCAGCTATCCTTTACCAAAGAAGACCTAAAGGAAAAAACTACTCAATTACAGGAAATGGAAGAGAAATATCAGAAATTATCTGAAGATATAAAAAATAAAACAGATCAATTAGAAGAATTATTGATAATTAGAGAAGGGTTGATAGAAGAAAAAGATAAACTGACTAAGGAAGTGGAAGAATTAAATGCTACTATTAAAGCTTTATATTCTGGAATTGCCTGGATTAGAGAGGGAGAGGTTATTTTGGGATCGGAAGAACAGATTGCGCTGACCATTATTCAAGGTCAAAGGCCGATTGAAGAAATAAAGAAAGAGTTATTTGACTTCCTGAACGAAGCTTCTAATAAAGTATTAGCCATGGGAGCCAAAAAAGATGAGCGAACCAATCAGGTATTTATTATTTCCCAAGAAGAATTTGAAGATATAACACAAAAGATATATGATAGCGATAAAGAGATGATTGTAAGACTTTTATCTTCTATAAACGTGGTCAAAGGAGAACCTATAGTAACACATTTTAAGATTTTAGAGAACAAATTACTCTTTAAAATAGATGAAGAAATCATTTCCGAGGAAATTGAAAGTTCAGAAGTATATAATGAAGTGGAAAAAAAGCTTTTATCTCTTTTAAGAAAAGTGAATATTATTGCCGTGAAAGAAGGGATAATTCCTGATCCTAAAACAAGTTTTGTAGGGACTGTATCTGCCATTAATTTGTATGATACAATTAGGACTATAGTAGAATCAGGCACAACAATGAAAGTTACAGTAATCTCAATTTATGATACTTGGAGTACAGGGCCCCTAAGAGTGAGGATGGAAGCCAAACCCATTTCTTCGTCGAACCCCTTTGCTTCCGACTGATATAAATTACAATATTAATCTCTTCTTTATTAGTATATTATAGTTATATCCTGACTGTAGGAGCACAATGAATTGTGCCCTTGTAGACAGGCGAGCCTGTTCCCCGTTTTCACGAGGACAGGCTCTGTGAACATGAGGAACGCATGTCCTACGGTTTTATCTTGTATTTTATATCTTGTAACTGGCCAACTGGGCAACAGGTAAAAAGGTTAACTAAATAATCTTGTAACCCGTAACTCGAAACTTATCACTTATCACTATATTTTATTCTGGCTCCTGGCTACTGGTTTTTATCTTTATATTTTCTTAACCAACTAACCAGTTAACCAACTAACTAACTAAATAGATACGAAATACAAAATTTATTTGACATTACAATACATTAACAATTATAATAAAAGCAACAAAAATATAATACTATAACCGATTATTTGTATAAAAAGTACCGTATAAAACATGAACTTAAGGAAATATTGAAAATTTTTTAAATTATTTTCAAAAAAAAGAAGGATTTTTAAATACTGATGTAGTATATATATGTGATATGAAAAAATGATATACAAGTATATCATCTCATGTTGGTTAAAGTAGGGAGAAAGGAGGTGAAAAAATACTTGGACCTGCTTTAATTCAAGTAAAGATGATATAAAAACCAGTTAGTAAGATAAAAGAGAACTTATTAATGAGGGAACTTTGGATACTCAATTAATAGTTTCTCTTTGATGTAAAACTGACTGGAAATTTAAAAAAACCAAGGAGAAAAAAATGAAAAAATTAGTATTAGCATTAGTATTAGTTCTTGCTTTTTCTTTCACTGCATTAGCTAATCCGTTTGTAGACGTACCTTTAAATCATTGGGCATATGATTCAGTCCAAAGCTTAGCCGCAAAGGGTGTTATTGTTGGTTATCCTGATGGTACCTTTGGTGGAGCAAAATCTCTAACCCGTTATGAATTTGCTGAAGCAACAGCTAAAGCATTGGCCTATGTTGAAGGCATGGGCTTTGCTGTCGCTGAAGATGTAGCAATATTAGAGAAATTAGCTATTGAATTTGCTGACGAATTAGCCAGTTTAGGAGTAACCGTAGCTGACTTAGAGGCTTCCTTAGGTGCACAATCAGAAGCAGTTGCAGCTTTAGAAGAAACAGTTGCCAAATTAGATACCTTCTTTGACCCGGTAGTCATTACTGGTGATATCAATGTTGAGTACAAAAAAGTTATTCTTCCGACAGTATCACCTGCTACCCTTACCGATCAAACCGAGATTGGCATAGAAGCAGAGGTCAATGATACAACTACAGTCGGCATAGAAATGGAATTTGAAAATATACTCAATGAAAATGTTAACCTTGACGTTGACAGCTGGAGGTTCTGGTTAGAACATGATGGTCCAGATTTACACCTGTTGATTGATGAAATTGAACCGGATGACATAGGATTAGGATTAATCTACGCCTTTGATACTTATCAAGAAGAATTTTGGGGTGTCTGGGCACAATGGATGTGGGATGCAGATGATTCAGATCTTGGAACATGGACCCTATTTATGGATGTTGAAGAATTCTATATCTTAAATATTGGTTTTGAAGCCGGAGATGATGACATTCCTATTGGTGTTACAGCTTCCTATGATCCTTTAGCTATCGGTTATGCTGCTAGTGTTGACTTGTCCTTTGATATTGGAGACGAGGATGACACTACAGTAGCCATAGAGGCAGGTATGTTCTACGGTGCTACTATGGCCTTTGCTGGCGTAGGATCATTGTCTGGTGAATATGATGACTTCAATTTGGATGTAGATGTTTATTACGTGCAACCAGGATTTGTTCCTACAAATACTGACTGGGATGATGATGAAATAGGAGTTGATCTAACCGTTGGATTCCCGCTTACCGATGAGGAAGATGATACCCAAATTGATGTTGAAGCAAGCTGGAATTATGAGATGGATGCCGCTTTTGTAGCCAATGTAACCCATGAGATTGGTGCTGAATTAGCCTTTACTATGGATGCAGATACTGAAGAAGAAGCAATGATAGGTGTCACTTATGATGTATTAACCGGTGGCATTGACTTGGAAGCTGAATATGTGAATCTGCCTTTGGGTGACGATTCTGAATTTGTTCTCAGTGCCCATGCTGAATACGCGGTGGCGACTGGAGATTATATGGGTGTTGCAACTTTGGTTTATGCCTTCGAAGAAGATATGACTCTTCTCTTGGAAGCTCGTGTTGATACCTATAGTGCATTTGCACCGTATAGTGCAGAAGTTAAGTTAGAATATGCAGTTGCTGAAAATACTGATATCTATGTTGGCTTCGAGTACAATGATTGGGATGATGATATCAATGATTGGGATGAATACGCAATCGTTGGTACTGACAGTACTGTTACCGCTGGAGTCGATGTAACCTTCTAATTGTAAAAACTTAGCGAAGTTCTACAAAAACCCCCGGAATTTTTCCGGGGGTTTTTTTTTGGAAAATATTTGCGGAAATTAGAGAATCATATTATAATCTAATTAGTTATTTGGTTAGATAGTTACTTGGTTAATTAGTTAGTAAATAAATTACAAATAAATTAAATAACTATTAAACCAACTAACTAATTAACTAGCTAACCAATAAAAAGGCAGGTGTTCTTAGATGATATTTAAAAAAGTATTTTCCTTTATATTGATAACAGCTTTTATCTTTACTTCAGTTTTAGCTCAATTTTACTGGGCGGCAGAGGTTTCTCAGGCGACCTTATTGGAAGATTTATCTCAGGTAGAAGTGGCTATTTATGGAATAGTTCAAGAAAAATCTTTGGTTGAACGAGTAGAATATTTAGAAAAAGAATTAGTGGGTAGGACTCTCCCCGGAACAATTACCAGCAGGGTAAAGCAATTAAAAGAATTTATAATTTCAGGAACCCCGGAAGACCCTTCCGTAATTTTTAAAATCAACGCTTCACAGTGGATATTAGAAGAAAAAATTACCTCTGAGCCTTTAATTATCAAGATAGAAAATTTAGAGAACGTATTATTTGCTAAAATATCGGATGACGTTTTAGCTATGAGGGCAGAAAATATTTTCAGTATTTGTTTTAAAGAAGGTAAACCTTTGATGGGAGAAGTGGTAATTCCTGCTGGCACCCTAGTTCCAATTCGTTTTTTAAGTACCTTAAGTTCTAAAAAAAGTAAAACAGGCGAAACATTTATTTTTCAAATAAGCGAGAATGTATTTTTAGATAATAAATTGATTATCCCCGTCAATTCTGAAGGAGTAGGTGAAATAACCAAAGCTAAGAAGGCTACCCTTTTATCTCGGCCAGGAAAATTAGAGATAGAATTTAAATCAGTTTCAGCATTAGACGGAACTTCTCTTAGTTTAATATTAGGAGAAGAGGCAGAAGAAAAAAATAAGAGATTATATGTGGCAGTAGGGGCAGGAATTTTAGGATTAATTATCTTGAGTAGTCCTGTGGGATTAATTTTGGGAGCCTTAGTCCCGGGTAAAAATGTAAAAATAGAAGAGGGAACTGAAATGTTCCTACAGGTTAAAAGTGATACCCTGGTGATAGTGTTGGTACAGTAAAACAGTATCGCGTATCGCGTGAAGAAAATAGTAATGTATAATATGTAAAGACAGCCCTTGTGTCTGCCTGTGATGAGTGATCTGGAGTAAGTAACAAGCTAATAATGGCGAAACAATAAAAGGGATAGGTTATTTTGAAAAAACAATCTATCCCTTTTAATTACTATTTGATTAAATCTCTTTGGGGACTAAATTATAAAAGGTGGAACAGTAATAGTTACATTATTTATTCCACTATTTATATTTTGACCCTTAGAGCCGTATCCAGATCCAAAAGTTGAAAATGCTTCAAAATTATGCCAGCCTACAGGTACATCAAGAATTGTTAAATTTCCTGAGGTATCAGTAGTACCAACATAAATTCCATCCATATTAATGTCATAAGTAAAGGAGTCTATCATAAGCTTTCCCATTACAATACCACTTACAACTGAAATGTTAACTGTTCCAGTTGTAGAAAATATTGACGTGCATCCTACAAACACTATAAACAACAATGTAATTAATACTACCATCAAAATAGCTTTTTTCATTATACTTTTATTCATTACAATTTCCCTCCTTTCGTTAATTTTATATCTTATATTTAATTTAATACGACGTATATAGATAAAAATCCTTCTTTTTTTAATTTATTATAAATGAAACGAGAATTTAATCAATTTACCAGGTAACCAACTAACCAATAAACTGGCTAACTAAACTAAACTTAATATTCTATAATCGTAAAAGTTGAATTGTTGGGGTAGACTTGCACATCCTGGATAATCCCATAAGAAAAAACCCAATCTTTTACATAAAGATATGCTTCCTGTAAGCTAACCATGGTATCCAGATTGGTATCTGCCAGGTAACTACCAGAATAACCACAGCCCTCACATAGAGCCATGGTGAATACTCCAAAAGGATCACCCTCTTCTGGTTGTATTTCCCAACATTCCTGGTAGTAATGGCAAGAAGTTAAAACTTTATATTGATTGGTGGTAAGCAGTCCCTTGGGTTGGGCTTGGGAAAAGACGTTAATAACCTCATCGTTAAAAGATTCTAATTTTTCTTTGGAAGTTATTGTTTCGTACATTGACTTTCCGATAAACCCGCCGGAATAACAGGAATCAAGAAAGATCACTTTGGTGCCGGGTATTTCGCTTAAAGCAGCCTCTAATTCATCTACACTGATGATTGAATCTACAAAAAAAGTCATATCAGCAGGGCAAATATAAGAAGTATTTCCCACCCTACTCCCATGGCCGCTAAAATAAAAATAAGAAATATCGTTACTGTCTGCGTCCGAAAAAATAGAGGAAATGCTCTGTAAAATGTTTGATTTTGTTGCCTGCCAGTCTTTCA
>JAUVOA010000208.1 GCA_030599445.1 Atribacterota bacterium
GTATATCTTTATATTACAGAAGATGAGATTCAATTTAAAGATGCCTCTCATATTTGGGGAAAAGATACGATTGAAACGACAAAGATGATTAAGCAGGAAATAGGCAATACCCGGGTTAGCATGTTGAACATAGGTCCGGCAGGAGAGAGTTGTAATCCAATTGCCTGCATTACTTGTGATGGTAATAGTTTCGCTGGGCGTGGAGGAGCTGGAGCAGTTTTAGGCTCAAAAAAATTAAAAGCCATTGTTTCCTTTGGAAGAAAACAGGTTCCTGTTTATGATTTAGAGAGCGCTAAAAAGAAATCAATTGAATTAATGAAGATTCTGGTAAAACAAGGTGCTAGTGGGACCAAAGATGGTACGCCGCAAGTTGTAACTCCAGCTGAAGAAAAAGGCGATTTACCAATGAAATATTGGACCCAAGATAAATGGGCGGATGCATCAAAGATTAGTGCACCATATTACACTACTGCTCTAAACGCAAAACCACTATATTGTCCAAATTGCCCTATTGGTTGTCATAGGCATATTAAGATAGAAAGACCTGAGGAATTTGTATTTGAAGGGAGTGGCCCTGAATATGAAACATTGGGCATGATGGGAGGAAGTTTTCTTTGTTCTGATTTGATTGCTATCTGTAAAGCAAATTATATTTGCAATAGTATGGGTATTGATACAGTGTCAGCAGGAGCTTGGATTAGTTTTTTAGCAGAGTGTTGGGAGATGGGCCTTATTAACGAAAAGGATACGGATGGCCTTAAGATTGAATGGGGAAATGGCGAAGTGTTAGTTAAACTGACCGAAAAAATTGCAAAATTAGAAGGGATAGGAGAATGGTTCAAAGAAGGCATTCAGGGGGCATCTAAAATTATTGGTACTAAATCAGAAGACTTAATTGTACATACTAAAAATATGGATTATCCGGCACACGATCCTAGATGCAGTGTAAGTTTTGGTGTAAATTATGCTACCGGTACCAGGGGTGCTTGTCATGTACGAGGTGCTGCAGGGGATCCTTATTATAGTATGTATCCTGAATTAGGTATAAAAGAAGATGAAACACTTGACTCTATGGATAAGGCAGCAGAACGTACCTTTATCGTTCAAAACATTAATAGTTTTTTTAATCAACTTACAATTTGCTTTTTCATGTTTGCATTTGCGGATATGAATCTAACTCAAATGCTTGAAATATTTAATTCTGTAACAGGTTGGAATTGGACAGTGGACGAAGTGATTGATGCCGGCAGAAGAGCTTTTACCATTCAACGATTAATTAATGTTAGAGATGGGATAACTAAAAAGGATGATATATTACCCAAGAAAATGACAATAGCCGCTAAAGAAGGAGGCAGAAAAGGTAAAGCCCCTCTTCCCCATGATAAAGCTTTAGAAGAATACTATAGATTAAGAGCATGGGATAAAAATGGTATTCCTACAAAAGAATCTCTAACAAGGCTTGGCTTAGATGAATACATTAAATACTTAGTTTAAGGTATAAATTTTTTATTATTGTGTTTGTATTAATTTAGTTCTAAAATTTATAGAAGGAAAATATAAATTTAGTATTTTTATTAATTTACAATTTAAGGAAAATATCTTCATCATGTTTTTTAAGTTCAGGATAATACTTTATTCCCAATTTTATGGGAAAGCAAGGAGGTTTTATGTTAAACCTTAAAGAAAAAAGAATGCAAAATATATTTAATTCGGAAACGGGTAGAACACTTATGGCTTCCATTGATCATGGATTATATATGGGTGCAGTGCGGGGCATAGAACACCCAGTAGAAGTTATCAAAGAATTTATCGAATGTGATTTAGACGGGATCTTAATTAGTTTAGGCTTAAATAAAATATCAACAGAATTATTTAAACAAAAAAAAGTTTTATCTAAAATATTAACTTTAGATTATATTTTACTGTCTAAAATTCCTGGAATAGTAGAAGAAATATTTGCAAATTGCGCTTTTTTCTCAGTTGAACAAGCCGTTCATTGGGGATTTGATGCAGTAAAAGTATTGTTAGCCTGGGGAACAGATAGAGAAACCCAAATTAAGTCAATTCAATACATAGCAAAAATAGCTCAAGCATGTGATAAATTACAAATGCCTTTAATGATAAAACCTTTTTTAGATAATAAAAATATACCAAAAGAAAAAAGGAAAGATCCTAAAGTGATCATTGATGCTTCCAGGATTGCCGTTGAAATGGGAGCGGATATTATTAAAATCCCTTATACCGGAGACAAAGATAGTTTCGCTGAAATTGTAGATCATTCTTATGTTCCAGTGGTAATTTATGGAGTTCCTGACATGGGCACAATGAAAGATTTGCTTCAAGCCACTAAAGATTCCATAGATGTTGGTGGTAAGGGTATTGTGTTTGGCATGGATGTCTGGCAAAATAATAATAGAAAAAAAATAATTCATGCTTTGAGAGATATTATTCATAAAAATAAAGGAATAGATGAAGTAGCAAATAAATATAATATAAATTAATTTATTTAACATGAGAATTACCTGTGGCTTGCCACAGGATTATTTATTAAAAGGAGGAAAAAATTGAAAAAAAATAGTTTAAAAAAAGCCCTACAAAATGGCAAAACTGTCTTAGGACCCTTTCTGAAATTGACTGATCCAGCAGTAGTGGAAATTATGGGATTTGCCGGATTTGACTTTGTAATCATTGATGCAGAACATGGGCCTATCTCCATGCAAAGTGCTCAAAATATGATAAGGGCAGCTGAAATTGCAAATATTACTCCCGTTATTCGAGTAGCCAACAATGATGAATCTCTTATTTTAAGAGCATTAGATATCGGAGCTCAAGGAATACAAATTCCTCAGATTAATTGTAAATCTGATGCCCTACGAGCAGTAAAGTCAGTTAAGTACTCCCCTCAGGGTGAACGTGGAGTCTGTCGATATGTTCGTGCTGCGAATTATTCTTCCATGGATAAATTTAAATATTTTAAATCTGCCAATGAAGAAACCATGATTATTGCCCATATAGAAGGAGTAGAAGGTATAAATAATTTAGATGAAATATTATCAGTTCCCGGTATGGATGTTATTTTTATTGGTCCCTATGACCTTTCTCAATCTTTGGGTATTCCTGGAGAGGTTAACCATTCTTTAGTCATCGAAAAGATGAAAGAGGTAGTTTTAAAGTGCAAGCAAAATAAAATTGCCGTGGGAACTTTTGCTGATGATATTCAAACTGCGAAAAAGTGGATTTCTTTGGGAATACAATATATGTCTTTTTCCGTTGATGTAGGCATTCTTTATGAAGTGAGTAAGCAAATTGTAGAAAAATTAAAGAAATAAAAGGAAACGAATAAAAATATTAATAAGGAGGTCATTTATGTGAATGAAACCCTTGAAAAAATCGGTGAGCTGGGAATTGTCCCGGTGGTTAAAATCGAAAAAGCTGAAGACGCTCTGCTGCTTAGGAGAACACGGTCATATTGCTATAGCCACTAATGATATTCATAGGGCAATAACCTACTTAAAAATGAAAGGCATTTCCCTTCTTCCCGAGACCGCAAAAGAAAAGGACGGCAAACTTAAAGCAATCTATTTAGATCAAGAAGTATCAGGATTTGCCATTCACCTTTTGCAAAAATAATTTTTAAAAAGGAGGAGACAATGAAAAAGTATATTACTTTTGGTGA
>JAUVOA010000139.1 GCA_030599445.1 Atribacterota bacterium
AGAAATATTTTTAGCTAAAAGTTTTTCAATGATTGGCCATAATATTCCTGCTTTACCTTTATAAGGAACAGGGCGAGTATTATCCGAAATTACTATTACTGTTTTTGCTTGTGGGTTTTTCTTTAGTTTTTGCTCAATAATTTGATCCAAACTTGGGCTACTTATAGAATCTATCAAAGCTTTTTGAATAAAAAAAGCAGGATTGCTAAGTGGTTTGGGTTGCTCAGTGGATAAAATTTCTATATTGTCCGGAAGATTTACTTCGATCATTTCTTTTCCTAATTTTATAGAAATTCTTTTCATTTTTCATACCTTTTATTTTTTATTTGAGTTTTCTTATATGTATATAATTTATCTGAATGTTATTTTCAATGATATCACAACCTGGAAGACTTTTCATTATCTCCAGAAAAAGTTTTCTTAAGTACCCCCGTTGGCCGGGATTTAGGATACGGCGGCGATATTTTTATTTTTTATTAATTTGTCCTGAGCAACGCACAAAACAAGTTTGATGTAATGTTGTTTTGTGATATAATATAATATAACTTGTCAGACAATATAACAAAACAGACAAATAATGTATAAAAGGAGGTGGTTGACAAGACATATCTCTGGTTTTTCCTTTTGTTTGAGGAAGAAATGAAAGTATTTTAGCTTGCATTTGGCCAGTTTTAAAAATTATGTTAAAAGGAGTGTTTAAAAATGAAGAAATTGAATTACGTGATAATGATTAATTTGATTTTGGTTTTTGCGTTGTTACTTAGCATAACTATCAGTGGACTGAGTGCCGATAAAGTGATTAATTGGAGACTGCAATCTATGTGTGCAGCCGGTGATTTTGGATTTGAGGGTGCTAAAAAGTTTGCCGAACAAGTGACCGAAGCCACTGGCGGACGTTTGGTGGTTAAAGCCTTTACTGCTGGAGCCATTACCCCTGCCGGAAAAGAGTTTGATGGAGCGATTGCTGGCTCGGTGGAGGCAGCACATGTATCTGCTGGATGGGCTGTTGGGTATGTTCCAGCTGGTGTTTTTTACACTAATTGGGTAGGCGGTCATACCGGTAATCAGCTGATGATGTGGCTGGAATATGAAGGAATAGAATTGGCTCGAGAATTATATGAACCCATTGGTGTATACTTTGTTGACCAATTGACAGTACATCCTGCAGAGGTTTGGTGTCATAGTAAAAAACCTTTAAATTCTGCTGAGGATATTAAAGGACTTAAGATCAGAATGGGAACAACTGCTCTTAATTCAATTTTTAAGGAAATGGGAGCTGCACCAGTTTTTCTCCCCGGCGGTGAGATTTACGAATCGGCGAAACGAGGTATCCTTGATGCTTTTGAATACATTACACCATCCTTAAATTGGGGCATGGGTTTCCATGAAATAACCGATTATATGTATATATCATCTTCTCGCGCTCCCAGTGATGCACAATCCCTCTTTGTAAACATGGATGTCTGGAATGCACTTCCTCCGGATTTACAAGAGATTGTAGAATTGGTTGCACACAGGGTATCCCATGAATTCTTTACCGAATCGGTTGTCCGTGATTCTACAGCATTGGAGAAATATAAGGAATATGGCACTGTTGTGGAGAAATTACCCAAAGATATTGAAGAATTATTATTTGAGAAAGCAAATGAGTACTATGCTGAAGAATCTGCCAAAGACCCAGGTTATAAAAAGGTATATGAAGCAGCACTCAGATTTAAAGAAATTTGCGATCAGTTTGATATAAAATAATCTTTTCTAAAGCATCAACATAAACTATATATACTTAGCATTAACCTTGCTCCGGATTAAATTTTCCGGAGCAAGGTTATAAAAAGCGAGGAGGAGCAATTAGGTAGATATGAAAAAGATTGTGCAGGTAATTAACTCCATTAGTGAATTTACGGGACAGGTAGTCAAGTTTTTGGTCATAGCATTAATAATTGTACTTTGTTATGAGGTTATTTCCAGATATGTTTTTAATAATCCAACAATCTGGGCATTGGAAACTTCCAAGATGCTTATGGGTACCTTTGGTGCTTGCGGATGGGCGTATACTTATTTATACGATAGCCATGTCCGGGTGGACGTCCTTTATACCCGCTTTTCACGAAGAGGGAAGGCATGGATTAATGTTATTATGTCGATTATTTTTCTTTTTCCGATTTGTATTATTCTTATCTATACAGGAATAAGATGGGCTGCCTTTGCCTGGAAAACAGGTGAAAAAATGGTCGAAAGTAGTTGGTTGCCGCCAGCTGCGCCATTCAGAACCGTACTGGTAGTAGGTTTTATTCTTTTCGCTTTGCAGAGTGTATCCAAATTTATTGAAGAACTATATTTTTTAGTTAGAAAGCGAGAACTATTATGATGGATATAGTAGTAAGCCCTGAAGTTGTTACCATTGGGATGTTTGGAGCTCTATTAATTGGTGTAGTTACCGGTTTTCCCCTGGCTCTTCCCATTGGTGGTGTCGGTGTTATCACCGGGTATTTATTATTTGGTCCCAATGCTTTTGATTTAATATACAGTCGCGTTTATGCTATTCTAACTAATTATGGATTTATGGCCGTACCCTTATTTGTTTTTATGGGAAATATGCTTCAACGTTCGGGAATCGCTGAAAAAATGTATGATGCGATACATGTTTGGTTTGGTAAGTTCAGAGGCGGCTTGGCTATTACCAGTGTATTAATTGGCACAATTATGGCAGCCTGCGTGGGTATCATTGCTGCTTCCATTACCATGCTGACTCTTGTTGCGCTGCCGGCAATGATTAAGCGGAAATACGATAAAGGTTTGGCAACAGGTGCTATTTGTGCTGGAGGTTCTTTGGGGATTCTTATTCCACCCAGTATCATGTTGATTATATACGGTCCGGTAGCCTGGATTTCAGTCGGTAAGTTATTTATGGCTGCCTTTATGCCCGGCTTTCTCCTTTCCGGTCTTTATATGCTTTATATTGGTATTCGTGCCTATTTTCAACCGCAAATGGCACCATCGGTATCTACCGAAGAAAACAATCTGTCCTATGGTAAAAAAACATCGATGCTTCTAACCAGTATGGCGCCCACAGCCTTGCTTATTCTTTCCGTCATGGGAGCCATTTATTTTGGCTTGGCTTCACCCACTGAGGCCGCTGCAGTAGGTGCTGCCGTGGCAACGCTTTTAACCATTGCTTATGGTCGCTTTAGCTGGGAAGTGCTGAAAGATGTTATGCTGGGGACTATAAAATTAACCGGGATGGTACTGTTGATTGCCGGTTGTTCTACCGCCTTTGTCAGTGTACTTTTAAGTGCTGGTGGCGGTGATGTGGTGGCGAATTTTATTCTTTCTATTCCCGGTGGACGTTGGATGGCTTTTGCTCTTATTATGTTTGTATGTTTTGTCCTGGGGATGTTTATTGATTGGATCGGTATTATTTTTATCATGGTGCCCATCTTGGCTCCGATTGTGATTGATCTGGGATTTGACCCTTTATGGTTTGCCATGATGATTATTGTGAATCTTCAGATGTCCTTTTTAACACCACCTTTTGCTTATGCTATATTTTTCCTTAAAGGTGCAGCTGCACCGGAATTAGGTATTAAAACAAGTGATGTCATACGCGGAGTAATACCTTTTGTTATTCTAATAGCGATTGGGCTCCTTTTAATGATTGCCTTTCCTCAGATTGTTCTCTGGTTACCCAGTACGATGTAATTATGCCTAAGCCCATCGCAAAAGCGAGATTATAAAGAATGTTTTAAAGATATTATAAAGTATCGAAAATACAGGAGGTAAGTAATGAAAAAAGAGATTATTGTAACTGAAAATGCGCCGTCTGCTTTTGGACCGTTTTGCCAGGCAATGAAAGCAAAGGGATTTATCTTTACTTCTGGTATTCTGCCCCTGGATCCTTCAACCGGTAAAAAGGTAGAGGGGGGTATCGAAAAGGAAACCAGGCAGACCCTGGATAATATTAAAGCTATTTTGGAAGCTGCCGGTTCTTCCTTAAATGATGTGGTAAAGGTGACTGTATATCTTACTAATATGAATGATTTTAAAGTGGTCAATGAAATTTATGGCCAATATTTTTCCGAGCCCTACCCGGCACGTGCAGCTATAGAAGTCAGCGGGCTTGCCAAGGATGCAAAAGTAGAAATCCAGGCAACCGGAATATGCGATGAGTAATCAAGATTGTTTAAAAAATTAAAAAGAGTTTTAAAAAAAGTCTTAAATTTGACATAATATTATCTAATGATATCATATTATAAAATTATCAGACAATATGACTAATATGACAAAATAGATAGAGAGATGGAGAAAGGAGTAGGACAATATTTAACAAAGTTCGAACAAAAAAAGTTTATATAATAATTGTGGAGCAAATTCGGGATTTAATTAAAGAAGGTAAACTAAAACCGGGAGATAAACTTCCTCCGGAGCAAGTACTGGCTGAGAAATTTGGCACCTCTCGCCCTTCGGTGAGAGAAGCGCTGAGCGCGCTGGAAATATTGGGCATCACAGAAAGCAGGGGAGGCAAAGGAAATTTTATAAAGGATACGCCCAGATCCCTTTTATATGAGCAAGAAGTGATGGAGCTGGAGGAAGAGGAGAGTCCTTTTGAACTGTTAGAAGCAAGAAAGGCCGTGGAAATCGAAATAGCTGATCTTGCCGCCAAGAAGGCTTCCCAGGAAGACATCGATGCAATTTGTGATTCCTTAAATAAAATGGGGGAAGCCATGAATAATATTCCCAAGATGATGGAATTGGATAGGGAATTTCACATGAATATAGCCAGGGCGGCGCATAATAACCTTCTTTTTTCCATGATGACTTATTTGAGTAATTTGTTAAAAGAAAAACTCTGGGTAAACATGAAAGAGAAAACCTG